>NZ_CP124621.1:600000-900000 GCF_030012565.1 Mesomycoplasma ovipneumoniae
CTTGAAGCTTCTATTTGTTTTGATTCACTATAAAAGATTTTTCTTTCAACAGATTCAAGCTCAAGTTGAATATTATACTTATCTTGTAAAAAGATTAGATCGTCTCTTTCAAGCTCAATTTGGAAGTAACCACTTGTAAGTTCGGCACTGTTTTTTGTCTGTCCATTGACTCTTATATTTGAACGTTCTGTGGTTGAACTTGTTACATTTTTAATTGCTGTTGTTTCAACTGTTGTATTAACAATTGTCTGTCATTTTTCTGACTCAGAAGTTGCTAGTTTTTTGTCTTCAGGTTGCAATTTTTCTTTGTCAATATAAAGACTTAATGGTGTAGTACCTTGGCCTCTAGCTGAAAGACTAATTTCTTCAATTAAGTATCAAGAACCTTTGTCGAGCCCTCCTAGTTCAAATTCTAAAAAGGTAATTCCAAAATTTTCTTCACTTTCTTGTTGAGCTTGAACTGCTGGACTTGGTTGTCTTTGAGGCACTCTAACTGTGACTGAATCAATATCTTTGTTTGTAGATCTAGCACTAGCCTTTGTTGGGTCTCACCAACCGTAGTCATTATTTTTTCTATTAAGCTTTTTATATTTAATAATAGCTCTATGATTGCTAAAGTCTAATTTTTGTGAGTTTTCAACAGCTAAATTTAGTTTAATACTTGTTTCACTAGGAACATAAGTCATTTTTGTAATTAGCGGGGCGGTATTAAAACTAAATGAAGACTGAAGACTTGGCTGAGAAGAGAAATTAACCGCAACTGGGGCATTAGGATCAGGAACAATAATTTTAATTTGTTGGGCTTCATCTTCAAGACCAATTATTGTATATTGTGCTCCTGCATCTAAATTATCAAGATCAAATTCATAATAATAATGAGCTCGGTCAGGTTGATTATTTAGTCAACTCTGAGAAGCGTTGCCTTGAGTTGTCACTAACCTAGCCTGAACAGAAGTTGATGTTGTATTAGAAATTCCTTGTTTTGAAGATTTATAAACTAATTTTAGTCTTGTTGATTTTTCTTCAAGTGGTTTGTCTTGGCTTGCGAAAAATACTCTAACTTTTGCTTTTTGCCAAGGCTTAGCGGTTTGCCCCTTATCTAATTGATAAGTAATTCCTAAGGCGGTAGCAGATTCAAAAGTTGTTTTAAATTGTTTTTCTTCTGCGGCAGTTGCTTGTTGGCCTGAGTCTTGCTGTGCATTTTCTTGAATTTTTTGGTCGTCAAATTCAATATTTTGCTGATTTTGGAATTGAGTCTGAGCACCGCCAAGGGTTGTTGGGTCTTGGTTTTGGGCTTGATCAAAAACTAATGAAGTAATGCTATAGTCAGTATTTTTATCAAGATTTTTTAATTGGAAGACAACTTTTGAAGTTTTCTCAATTTGATCAGCAATAATTGTGCCATTTTCTTCCATTGTTTGGTTAATACCATATGTAAAGGTTCCTTTTACAGCTTTACCAATAAATGAACCATTTGGATCTTCGATTACTAGTTCAATTGTTGCACTTGTTTCTGAAATTGCTTTTTTACGGATTGCAATTATTTTTGTATTTGTATAAAAACTACGTTTTGCAATAGTAACTGATTCTTTAATTGCAATTGGTGGAACTTCTAAATTTGATAACAAAGGAGAAGTTTTTAAATCTTCATGTTTAAGAAAATCAAGTGACTCAACAACATATTTTCCTGGTTCATTAATATTATTAATTGTTACTTCAACAGTTGGCTCTGGAGCGCTTGTATTTACTGTTGATTTAAAATCGTTAAAATTGTTTGGGTTAATTTCAACACTTTGACCTAAACCTTTTGGACTTTTATAGTTAACTTTGATTTTTTGGTGTGTTTCAAGAAAGGCTTTGAATTTTGGATCAAATTTAATTGTTAGTTTTGCATTATTTTGACTAAAATCAGGTTCAATGTCAATTGACTTTACATCAACTTTAGCTGGATAAGTTAAAAATGCTCGTTTTTGTTCGGCTTGAGGTGAGAAATTAAAGAGTCCTGAATTTTGACCATTAGTTACAGTGTTAGCAGTTAAAACTCTATCTAATTTATTATTTGTATCATAAGCAATTTTTGTTATGTAATATTGAGCAAAGGGATCTAATCCGGTTAGCGTAAATTTGAATGTTGTACTGTCTTGAATTGGCTCGTCTGGTGATTGTTTAGCTTGACCACTTGTTGCAGAAGTTTTTTGTAGCTCTGCTAATACATCCCGGATTGTGTCTTTTGCCTCATTACCATCAACAACTTTTTTAAACTGAATTTTTGCTTTTATTGATTTTTGACCGGCTTGAATATGTTTAAATACATCACCAGTATCTTTAAGATTTAAAATAAAATCATAATTTTCAGGATTTGCATCATTACGGAACTGTAAAATTGAATTAACAATTGGTAGAGTTGCAAATTTTTTGGTTTCTTCAGTTACTTTTGTATCAAAAACAAAATTTAATGGCTTAGCTGAACTTGTGCTACGACGACGTCTGGTGCTGCCACCAGAATCTTTTTGTTTAATTCCTAAAACACGAAATCCGGTACCTTTTTCAAGGTCTGTTAGCTCAGCTTTAAATTTAACATTAGCTTGGTCAACGGCATCAAGAGTCAATGGAGCAGTTTTTTCAATAGTTGAACCAGTTTGATAATAAATTAACTCTAACTTATCTTTATAGTCAACATGTTTTAAATACTCATCAGTTTTATCAAAAGTTAAAGTAATTGTTGCACTGTCAACTTTTTTGTCATTAATATCAATTTGGTCAATTTTTGCTGATTCAGGTCTAATAGTAAATTGACCACCAAATTCAACTTGACCATTTCCAGCAACATTTCCTTCTATTTGTGTTTTTGTCCCTGGATCACTAAGTTTAATTGCAAAATCTGAAAAAATTTGATTTGAACTTGGATTAGTTTTTGTAGTTGGATCAACATCGATCCGAATTGCTTTAGAACCACCTGGAATTGTTTGTTCTGTTTTTACTGTATCAGCTCAAGTTAGACTAAATAGTTTATAAATAGCATTTTTTTCTAAGTCTTCAAATTCAAAACTAAATTTAGAGTTTTTAATTTTTCCTTTTTTTGTAACATTATAAACTGTTTGTTGTTGAAGGTCTTCTCCTTTTGCATCAACAACTTTTTGTAAAGTTGCTTCAACATCACGACCTTCAAATCCACCATTTGTGATATTTCTTCCGGCAAGTGGGTCTTTGATTGTAAAACTAGCAAGATATTTTGTCTCAGAAATTTTATCAATTGAATAAGCAATTACTTCTGGTTTAGTTGCAAAATAAAGTTTTGATAGAACTTCAGGAGTTGTAGTTTGTTGGGTTCCTTGGGCTTGCTGAGGATCACTAAATTTGAAAGTTTTTAGTCTTTTTGGACCGCCATCAACTTCTGGGGTAATATCTTCTACTTTTGTAAGAACATATAAATTTCCAGGGCTAACTGAATCAAGACTAAGGTCAATTGTTGGCTTTGTACCTTGACCTTGACTGCTTTCAAATTCTTTTTGAGTAGTTACTTGATGGCCGCTTTGGGCATCTTGGAAAGTAAATTGAAGTTTTCTTTTTGTATTAGCACTACTTTGGTATAAAAATTGCTCATTTTGGGCAAAACTAACTCTGACTTCAGCACTTGTATTATCAGATTTATAACTAATATCAGTAATTGTTGCTGATTCAGCATCAAGTACAAATTCTTTAGTTACTGTTTGGTTTGGTTGACCTGGTTGGCCGGCAGTAGCAGCACCGTCAAAGCCATCAACTTTTTCTCCACCTTGAATTTGGTTAGGTTGAGGCTGAGCTGGCAGGCTATCAAGAACTTTTAGCTCTTCAATTTCGTATTGACCAGCTTTTTCTAGACCGCTAATGTCAAAAACAGCATTTCCGTTAATTATTTCAGCACTATAAACAGTTGGAATTTGACTCTGAACTGGTTGTCCAGATTTTGATTTAATTTTAATTTGTAAAAATTTATTATTTCAATTAGCACCATTGTCATTTAATTTAACATTAATTTGAACAGAAGTCTCAGAAGTTGAAATTGGCTTAATTTGGGCTAAACTTGGTCTTGGTGAGAAAAATTGTTTTTCAAAACCAGCCTGAGTATTTGGTGAGTTGTCAAATTCAAATTTGAATTCTTGTTTCTTTAGATCAAGTTCATTTCGTACTTGGGTAGAGTCTTCTTTTAGTTTAATATTTTCAATTTCGTATTTATCTCCGGGAGATAAATTGTTTAATTGGAAAGTAATTGTTTTGGCTGATGTATCGACAGTTGCCTCAACATCTTGAGAAGTACTTGTGTTATTTGATAAATTTCTGTAGGTTAATTGAAGTGTTTTTTGGCTTAAATAGTCATCAACATTATCAAGAGTAAGTTTAACATTTAAAGAGGTTGTCTGAATTGACTCAGTTTCAATTTTGACAATTTTTGCAGTCTTAGCTGTTGTAACAAATGATTTTTTGTCCTCAAGACTTGTATCTGTTTCAAGTAGTTCAATTTCTTCTTCTTGAATTGCAGCAGTTTGAGAGTCAACATTAACTAAAACCGGATCTAAACTACGCTTAGAACGTCTTGAGGCAAAAGTCTGAACACCAGAATTAGTAGCAGGAGCAGCTTCTTTTTCAAATTTAACTGATTTAATTTTATATTTTGTTGCCTTTTCTAAATTTAAAAAGGTAAAATCATAAATTCCATTAAGACTTGTTCTGCTTAAGATTAAATTTTGACCTTGAGCTTGACCTTGAGCTTGACCCTGAGTCCCAGCAGCTCCGTCAATTTTTTCTAACTCAACAATTAATTTTTTACCGGCAGTATATCTTCCATCATCTTTGAGTTCAAGTCGAAGACGGGCTTGGGTTTCAACTTCAGTATCAAATTCAATTTTTTTAATTACTGCTGCAGTTGCTATTATTTGGTCTTTATAAAAATCAAGATCATCTAAATAAATATCAACTTTTGGTGTGCTTTGTGGAGCATTATCATCTTGGACTTGTTCAAAGCCAAGAATTACATATTGCTGACCGTTTTCTAGATTTGTTAGTTCAAAAGTTGTTTTTTGGCTGGCAACATTTGTTGTTGCTTCAACAATTTGTTCCTGTTGCTCACCACCGTATTTTTTAAAGCGAACTTTGAGTTTGTTTTTGTTAAGAAAATCATCAAGCTTTTCGGTGGTGTTTCCGGCTTGAGCATTTTGGTGATTTGGTATAAAATCTTTACCAAATTCAATTTCAAATTGAGCGGTGTTTTTAGTTCGATTTGTTAGCTGAATTTTTGTAACATTAGCAGTTTTTGGAATAGTTTCAAATTGACTTTTTTCTGCTGAGTCAAGTAGTTTATCTTTAAAAGGAATTAAAACTGCGGTTGTATTAGTGTCGGCAAATTGAGCAAGGGAACGGCGAACACGCCCGCTGGTCTGAGCAGGAGCAGTAGCAGGAGAAGTTGCTGTACCTTCAAGTTCCAAAGAGTTTTTATCTATTTCATAAAGACCTTGTTTGTATAGGTCGGTAATATCAAATAAAATACGTGCACTATTTACTTTAGCACTAATTTTTCCTTCTTTAAAGTTAGCGGTTGTTGCTAGTGCCTCATCACCATTTTTTGCTTTTAGACGGTATTTTAGTGTTGCTGTCTTACCATTATAGACACCTTTTGCATCAGCTAAAATGAAAGTAGCAATTACACGCTGCTCGTAAGAATTATCATAACCTACTTCAATAATTGCACTCTGGGTGAAAAATGAAGACTCACTTGAGTCAAATTTATGATCAGCATCGCCAAATAAAATATTTCTTTCAGTAAGTACTCTGTTTGTATCTTGATTGTTTAGTTCAACTTCTTTTGTAAGAACAATCGAATTAATATTGTATTTTGAACCAATTTCAAGATCTTTTAGCTCAAAAGTTAAAGAATTATCATTATTTTGACCAGTAGTCTGATTTGCAAAAGCGGATAAGAGTTTTGATGAACCTGCAAGAGAATAGTAAATTTTTACTTTGTCATTACCAATTGCCTTAATTGTCTCAGGACTAAAAGTTACTTTTAGTTTAGCGGTTGTTTGTTCTTCTCTAGTATTTTCAATTTTAGTTAAAACCAAAGGAGCATGAACACCAAATATTTTTTGAGCCGGAGTTATTGTTTTTGAAACGCCTAAAATATCCGAATCACCTTTTGATGACTTATAGTCTTCAACTTCAATTTTTTCAATTAAATAGTTTTGTCCTTTTGATAGCGAATTTACTTCTAGATTGGCAATTATTGAATTATTTTCAATAATTGCATCAATAGTCTTAGAAGTCCCGCCAGGTATTAGTTCTTTATAAGTTATTTTTGCTTTTTTTAGTGACTCTAGGATATTTTTAAAGGCAATATTAAGTTCAACTGCAGTGTCAGATTTGGTTGTATAAGTAATTGAACTAACAGCCGGACGGGTAGTTCAAGTTAGTTTATTTGTACTAATATTAGGACCAAAATTTAAAAATAATTTATTAACAAATTCGTTTGCAGAATCAGCAATTCCGACTGAGTCAATTAAATAATTAGTTCCGGGTTCAAGGTTAATTAAATCCCAACTAAGAACCAATTTATTACCATTAATACTAAAAGCTTGTGCCTGAGATTTAATTAAATTACTTGATCCAGCCACTTTAAAGTATAGAGTTGCAATTTTATCTTTAATAAAATCATCAACTGAATCAAGAATCATGCTAATGCGACTTTGATCTTCGCTAATTCGGTCAACAACAACTGATTCAACCATTGCACTTGTTGCATTAGTAAAGAACTTTTTCTGTTTTTGGTCAAAATTTTGAGCAAAGAAAATTTGACTAGTCTGGGGTTGACCATTTTCATCAAAATTTGTGGCATTTTCAACAATTTCAAGTGATGAAATTGTAAAGTGTTTTTCTTTTGGTAAATTTTTTGCCAAAGAAAATAGTTTGTTTCCAACCACTTGGGCTGAACTTGTCAGCATTTTAGTTGGCTGGTCATCAGCAAAGAAATTAATTTTTACTTCTTTGCCATTTAACATTAATGATTGGTCATTGAATTTAATATCAAAACTTGAGGTATTATTTGCATCAACAAAAGTTCTAATTCGGGCAATTTCAGGTGCTGAAATAAATGAAAGATTATTATTTGTTGAAATTGCCAAAGAGCCAGAATTATTCCAAATTCGTGAAATTCAGAATTTGGTTCCCCCAGGAATTTGTTTTAAATCTAAATTAGCAAAAACTTTATTGTTTTGGACTATTAAGCTAACATCATTTGCAACACCAAATTGGAAATTGTCTAGTTCGTCTTTGTAATAATATTCTAAATTAATTTTTTCATTTGGATTAATTTTAATATTTTTGTTTTCAAAAGCCAAAGAAATCTCGAGTAAAGCTGAATTTAGACCGTAGGCTTTTTGGCTAAGATTTAAAATTTTACCAGCAATTGGACTTGGGGCAAAATAACGATTAGCCAAAGGCGAAATTGCCAAATCAAAAAGCTGATCAGGATCATCAAAGTAATATTTTATGCCAACAATTTCGTATTTTTGGTTGCGATCTAAATTTCTGAGCACAAAACTAGCTTGTTTTTGGTCATTTTTGGCAACAAGTTGTCCTTTTGCCTCAAGGATTTTATTTGAACCAATTTCTTTGTAGTACAAAATTAAATTAGCTGAATCAAGTAAATTTTGTGAGTCAAATAAATCAAGATCTAAAATTGTATCATTTTCAATATCATAATGACTAAATTTTTCAACTTGATTTTTTGTTGAAAAAAACTGCGATGTTTTTGAAAAACTAAAATAATAACGCGGATTATTTGGGGCTACAAGTTGTAATTCATAAATTGAACCACCAAGCAAATTATCGGCATAAGTATGAAATGTGTCAGTTTTTGGGTCGTACTCGACTTTAGTTTTAACACTATAACGTGATTTTTGACTAATATAAACAAGTTCTAAGTCAGCTTTTTTTGCCCAGTCAGTATCTTGTTTTGTTTTACCTTGGAGTTTAAAACTAAAATCACCTGAATTAGGACTTACATTATCAGCAACAAAATTTTGGACATAGATTGTTTTTGGAGTAATTACTTTGGCAAGATAAGGCGAGAGCGAAACAATAGCACCGGTTAAAAAACCGCTGCTTGCAAGTAATTTTTTACTAAGATGGTTGTTAATTGTTTTATTGTTTTGGTATTCTTGATTTGCTTTTTTCATAATTATCTCCTTTTTAATTGGTTAAAATAAACTGTTGTTTAGATTAATAAGTAATTCTAAGTCAGGCGTCATCATTTGATACCCATGGGACAAAATAAGGATTTTCAGCATCAACTTCGAGCCCATCATAGCCTTTTACTGGCAATAGGTAGTTATGTGATTTTCCATTAGAAAGATTATGGATTTTATACTGTTGATTTGCTTTATAAATATTACCACCAACATCGCCCTGTAAAAAACGATTTTGGGTAAAATCTGGCGGCAGATAAGGGAAAACTAGTAGACCCATGAAATTTAAATTTGTCCCAGCTTTTGGAAGTTCATGTTCGGATCAATTAGCTGGAGCTAAATTTATTCAAAGAGTTCTGTCATTAACGTTAATATCGTCTTGTAATCTAATAGGAAGGCCATTTTTATTACCGAACAAATAGATTTTACCTGATTGATCGACAAAAGTTGCATAAGAAACTGTCGGCATGATTTCCTGGAGTCTGACACCGCTAGTAATTTTGTTTTTTGGACTATTAAATTCAATTCTTAGTCATTTTGCATCTTTTTCATATCTAACATTTTTTATACCAAAAGGGTGAGTGGTTTGTTTTTGAAAAAGTTTAGTAAGTCAATTACTCATATCTTCACCTGCATACTGTGTTCCATAAATTTGACCAGCTATATTAAAATCAGCACTACCTGGATCATTATTACCATTCTTAGAAATAAGAGTTTTAACAGGTCCAGTTGGGCCAATAAAAAAAGTATTAGAATGGTTTACTTGGTGAGCAGCTTGGTCGTGAAAATCATTATACATTTTTTGAAAAATTGATGTTTGAAAGGCATCAATTACTAGGTGTGTTTGAGTGTTTTTATCATATTTTCTAACTTCTGATCCATGCCAAACATTTCCGGATGGATTTGCTCAAAAGTTACCTCAATATGGGTCTTCTTTTTGAATTATTGGCGAAGTCATAAAGGTTAGATTTATTTTGTCTGAGAAGGTAGGGACTAATGGTTCAAAATCATTAACATTAGTTGACCTATTAAGGAGGTTACTTAAAATTTTTGGATAAATAGAAATAATTTTCTTAGAAAAATTATCAATAGAAGTATAATGATATGTAATTATTAAACCTACTTTGACAGTCTTAGTAAGGCTTGAATCATCAACTTCGAATTTTGCAAGCCTAAGGGTATAAAACTTATTACGGATATGATTTTCATTTAATCTAGTTTTTGGGTATACAATTTTAGGAATTTGCTTAACTAAATCAACATATTTTTGATTAGGATTTCTTAAAAGTGATCCAAAAGGATTTCTAAGATCATAATCATAAACCTTTACGTCAAAATCAAGGTTATAAGAATTTGAATTATCTGCTGTTCATTGATTTGTAGGGCGACTAAGAAGTGTTCCGACATCATTTGTCGCATCTACTTTATATGTTAATTGATTATTCGGCGAACCGGGATTTTTTATTATTTCTCGCTGATTATCGAATCTAATATTTGATGATAATTCAACTCATTTGTTAATATCGCTATTAGATGTGAAATTTGCATTACTAAATCGATCCTTTAAAGGGGTCAACAATCCTTTTGGATCTTCAAATTCCATTTCGATGTAAGCGCCAATTTGGTTTAGTGGCTTAATTTCGGATTTTTTGAGCAAAATTCTGTTTGTATATTTGGCAAAATCATCAAGTTCGATTGTTTGAATTCTTGAGACTTGATTAGTTTGCGAACCTGTAGAAGTATAGGCTTCACGGTCTGGGTTTCTGTTGTCTGTCTGATTAGTATTAATATTACTTATAATTTTTGAAAATACTGATTGTGATCGATTATCATTATCTCTAAAATATTTATACTGAATGGCAACACGCATCTTGTAATATGATAACCAAGATGCATCGCCTTTTAGGCTAAAAGCAAAATAACGTCGATAAGGATTATCGGTGATGGTTTTGTTATTTAATTGTTCTATCTCTCTGTGATATTCTATCAAAGACCTAATGTTGTCAAGTGCATTTTTTTGTCTTTCTAATTCAGCCTTTTGGTTTTCGATTGCTCTCTTAATTTGAACACCTTCGCCGATCAATTCACGTTTATATTCTGCTTGGAAACTAGGGGTTGCTAGTTTTGTAAGTAAATCAATACGTTTTTCATCTTGAGTTTCAAAGTTTTGGATATCGTTCTGAATTGTTTTAATTTTTTGTTCAAGAACATCTTTTTCAATTAAAAGTCGTTGTACCTCAGGGTTTTCAGTATATTCAACCGGTGGACCGATTAGCTCACGCGGATTATATAATTCAACTAATGAACCTGTATTGTTTGGCTCATATTTTGCCACTTGTATTCAGCTTCGTGCGTCTTGGGAGTTGTTCCCTTTGTCTTTATCCTCTACTCCCTCAAGAATTAATTTTCAATCTTTCATTGATGACTCATCAATTGCAAAGTAAGGATCATCAAAAGCAAAGTAAATAGTTTGCTCAAAAGTGTCTTCTTTCCCTGAGTGATTGTAAAAATTAGTAATTCCAGCTTTTACCAAAGGTGGCTGAGCTAATTGAGTTGTAAACTGAAGATTATTAGTGCTAGGAGTAGCGGCTTGGGTATCATCAAGATTTAAAGTAAGTGGGGTTGCACCATTTTTTTCAACCGTTTTAATTTGAGTAACTTTATAGGTTGTTGAAGGATAGAAATTAGTATCTTGAGCATCGGTGACTTGTTGGTTGTCTAGACTTGCAACAAGTGCGTTTTTGGAACTATCAAATTTGACATTAAAGTCATATTCTCTTTCCTGGTTGTTAGTATCTCCTTGTTTTAATTCTGTACCATTAGGGCCTAGTGGCTTAAATTTAACTTTAATTTGTTTATCATTTAGTGATCACATTGAAACTGGATCTAAATTTAGGGTTAAATTTTCAGGCACATATTCAGGTTTAGGAGTAGGAGGGTTGCTAGTAGTATTATAATTTCTAGGTGTTTGGGTTAAAATAATTCTTTCAGGTGAGAGTTCAGTAAATGAGGTTTTAAATACTTTAGCATCAGTGCTAGCCTCTCGTTGAGCAGAACCAGAACCTTCTAATTTAAGTCTATAATTATCTTCACCAAAAGGGATTTCAAGATCTTGACCTTGAAGTTTTAAAATTTTGTACTCGAGATTTGGAATTAAATTATCTAAATCATATTCAATTTCAAATCTAGTCTTATCTTTAAAAGTTGTAACCTGTGATTGGGTAATTAATGTAATTGGAATTTTGCTTGTTGTTTGACCGTTTGGATCAGGTTGGATAGATAAAACAACTGGGTTGTTAACAACTCGATCAAAGTTAGTTGGATCACCTTTTAATTTAATTTTTAATTTTGCACTTGTATCTGTAAGGTTAGACACAACTAAAGATTCAATAACAGTTGGAATAATAACTTCTGACTCAAGTTTAGGAGCATACTCTAAATTATATTGTCTTTCAGGAACGGCAACAACAATATCTTCAGGTCTTCTACCTTTAAGGTCGGTAGTTGATGAAACTCCTTTGAGTGTAAATTCAAAACCAATTTTGGTTCCTGGTTGGATTTGATTTGGAGCGCGTTGAGCTAAATCAATATCAACTTTATAAGGAGTTGCTTTTTTAGCTAGATCTTTAGTTACTGGTAGATCTCGAATTGTAGTTATATCTCTATTATCATTTTTATTTTTAATTTTAACATCAAATCTTGCACCGTCTAAAAATGAATTGTCATTGTCAAAATAAAGACTTACATTTCCAAAAACTTTTGATCCGTCTTCTTTTGTAGGATTAAGCCCCGCTGAGGCTTGAGCAGAACCTGAACTTCCGGTATTTCCTGGAGTTGTATTAGTTCCAGTAGTCCCAGTTTTTAAGTCAGTAACCTCTAAGTCAGCAAGGAAAATTTGTTGAACTGTTGGTGTAAATTTTAAATTTGTTGAACTAGCTAAATGATCAATTTTAACTCCACCAATTTGAAAGTTTTTAATGTCATAAGTGTGGAATCTATCAAGGTTATTTAATTTAAAAGTAACTGTCCCTTTTGTTGGGTCATATTGTTCTTGGGAAATAAAGCTAATTTCTTTTCTATCCGCTGTAGTTCCGGGAGCAGTACCTGCCGCCGGAGCCGCTGTAGAAGCATCTGAACGAACAATAGTAATTGTTGCAAAACTTCTTGGAATTTGTAAAAAGTGTTTATTAAAATTAAATACTAATGTTGCTGATCTTCCGTCAGCATCTGTATTATCGTCTTGAGAGAAATTAGTTGCTTCTTGATATGCAAATTGAGCCTTAGTTTCAAAAAATGGAATTTTTTGATTATTAGGAGCCTTTTTGACCTCAACTGAGTCAAATTTGGCAACTTCCATTTGACCTGCGCCTAAAGTTGTTGGTCTAACTGTATTTCGGGTATCAACAGTTTTAATTCTTAAACTAGAATTTGATGTTGATACTCTGCCTCCCCTAGGAACTGGTAAGGTAGCTTCTTTAATTGTAAATTTAGTAATTTCGTAAGTTTTATTTGGGGCTAAAGTAGTTCGGGTTCTAGTATCTTTTGAACTAATATTATCAATTGTTACTCGTGAAATTGGTCCATCAGGAATAAAACTAAATTTAGTTACTGGAGGAGTTGCGGCTCTAGACCCTCTACGTGGTGGAGGAGTTTGAGCCGGCTGGTCGAGTTTTTCAGTAATTTCAAGTTCAACTTTGTGTTTGTTTCTTCAAAGATATTCGTCTTTTTCGTCAAATTGGAAAATAACATTTGCTGCAGTATCTTGATAGGCTCCAACTTGGGAAAAATTAGTAAGTCAGGCTTTTTTTCCTGGAGTTGTAAACTGAGTTTTGTCAACTCTGTTAGTTTTATACTCAGAGAGTTCAATTTTTTGATCTTTATAAGCAAAAAACTCAATATTGTAAAGTGAAGCTTTATTTAAGTTAGTTTCAAAAGTAGCAACATAAAAATGTGAAGCACCTGCTTGTGTTCTTGATTCATTTAATTTTTTAATTGAACTAGCTTTTCTTATTTGTTCATATTTTTTAAGAGACTCATTGTATAGTTGTACCCTAAAATTATTTTTATCACTATCTTGGTCAGATAGATCTTCTGAAGAAATAAAGTATGCATAAATTGTTGCATCAATTCCTGAAAACTTATCTTTTTCTTCAACATAAATTAACTGATCATACAAGGCAATTGGACTTGTTTGAATAATTGATGTTTCATTAATTTTTTTGTTTCTTTGTGAAGTATCATTATCAAAAGTTGCTAAAGACTTGTAATTTGAGTTAAAATCAACAAGATTTTGATTTGGGCTTGCTACACTTCGTTTTGCCCGACCAGAAGTTGAGCTTGGCTTTTGAACTAGTTCAACTTTTGTGATTTTATAATTATAAGTTTCAAATAATTTGTTTTGATTAATTCTCTTAACTTCGGTAGAAACGCTTCCCTCAACATTATTCGGCTTAGTTAAAAGTGTATTTGTTTGAGTATCAACACTAAACCTTGTATGAGCTTCCGGTATAATTAGTGTTTTTTGATTTGCATTAGTATAATTATCTGTAAGCTCAACGCTAACAGTTGAGTCAGAATTAATAATTCCGTTAACAGTTGAAGTTGTTGTATTTCTATTTGTCTTATCAATCCGTTGGTATGAAACTCTAACGGTATAATTTTCTAAATATTGGGCAACTTGATCATCAAGGGTAATTTTAACATTAGCAGTTTTTTTGCTTGAATTATAAGCTGATTCAATTTTTTTAACACTAAAACTTGTCGGGGTTGTTCGAAATAGTTTGTCTTCGTATTTAACTGACTTATCATCAAAGGCAATTACTTGTTCAGCATTGTTATTATCTGCATAATTAACTGAAACAATTTGGTAATAATTTAGTGTTTTTAAATTATTTGCTCTAAAAGTATATTGCGAAGTACTTGAACCTGCTGCAGGACGACCAATTAGGCCTGCCTTATGTTCTTGACCATCGGTAATGTCAATATATTTTAATTTAATTGTTGGTGATTGAGCATCTAATAATAAAGTTGAATTTAATGTAATTCTTAATTCAGCATTAGTTCCTGAAAGATTAACTTTTTCAACTGCACTAATAAATGAAGCTGTATCAAAAGTAGTCTTAACTGCAGGAGCTGGGGCTGAAGCAGGTGTTGTTGGATCTTGAAGCGGACTTGTTGAGATATTTACATTCAAAAAGTTAGTATTAGCTAGAGTTGCCGCTGGAGAATCAGCAGGAGAACCTGCAGGAGCCGGAGCAGTCGGGGAAGCTACAGAACCTGCTTGCCCTGCAGCTTGAGAATTATCTTGGAATGAACTAACCCCAGAAGAAGAACTGTCAAAAACACTAAGACTACGACGAGAACGAGCCAAAGGAACAAGATTTGAAGACTGAGTTGCTGAGTGTGTTTTGGTTGAATCAGTTGAAGTTACTGTGTTTAGCGGGAAGAATTTAACTACTTTTTGGTTTTGATCAACATCTGGAATAAATTCTAACTTTGAAATTTCAAAACGACTTCCTACCGGAACCTTAGCAGCTAGATTATCTTTATTAATTCGAAAAACAGCAAGACCATCTTGGTCAACAGTTGTCTCAACACTAAGATCAGGATCATCGGCACCAGCGGCTTGGAATTTTTTAAATGTTAGTCTAACTTTATTGTTAACTAAAAATCAGTTTTTATTAATATCAAAAACCATTCTTAGAACCGCTCCATGACGTTTAAATTCAGTTTGGGCAATATAATTAGGAGTAACGTCCCGGGCAGTTGTTGCAAATTCTTTTTGGCTTTCAGTAAGAGTATTTAAAAATCCAAGGCGAACGCCGTTGACAAAAATATCAACAATTGAATAAACTGTATACTTTTCTAAATCTTCTAATAAAAATTTAACAGTAGCTACGTTGTTTTGTTCATCAAAACTAATTTGGGCACCGGCCTGAGAAATTGCACCGGTACGATTTGACTTTACAACTAATTTAATGTCTGCAGCTGCACTAGAAGCTTTAGGTCCGCTAACATAATCTTTGAAAAATTGTTTTGGATCTTTAATTTTAAGCTCAATACCAGCTTGAGTATCGGTTAAATTGGTTTGCTCTAGGGTTAAGTCAGGCATTTTTGTTGCTAATTCTTGTTCCAATAAAGTTTTGTCAATTTTAATTTCAGAAATTAAAGACTTTGTTGAAAAGAGTTTTTTGTGTTTGTCTTCAACTTCAGTTTTGTCAAATACTACATTAATATTATTTGCAACTGGACTTGCCTCAGGAGCTTGACGCCGAACACGACGCCCAAGTGAACGGGTTGTTCGAGTGACTGTTTTTTTTGATAATTTTAAGCCTTTAACTTCATAAGTACTTGCCTCATCAAGATTTTCAATTGTAAATACAGCCTGGTTATTCGAAACAATAACTTTGCTTGATTTTTTGACTTCAGTGTCTTTAGTTTTTAGAACATATTCAAGTTCAGCTTCAAATTGCTCATTTAAAATATCATCATTAACTGAGTCAAAAAAGACTGTAAGTTCAACACTTGTCTCTGAGACATCAACATAAGAAATATTTTTAACACTAACAGTGGTTAATTGAGTTACAAATGTTTTGGGTTGATCAACTATACTTGCCGCAAAAGGAATTGAATAAATACCATTTGGGCGAACAACAGAAATTGAACTAACTTCGTATTTTGTTAGTTTTTCTAAATTATTATTAAATTCAAATTCAACTGAAGCGGAAGTCTTAGGAGTTTGGCCAGCAACTGACTCTTCAGCCTTAATTTTTGCCGAAGCCAGTACTATTTTTCCAGTTAGTTTGTTAATTAAAGTCAATGTTGCAAGTTGGTCATTTTTTAGTTTTAGTATTTCATTATTTGAGTTAGAAAATTCAACTTTAATTTTTGCTGACTGTTGTTTGTCAATTCCGTTTGTAGAATCAACTGGATTAAATACAATACTTGAGACAACAACGTCAGTTGCAAATTTTAGAGTTTTTTGGTTTGACTCAGCAGTAATTTCGGCAGCCCTTGAAGTTGTAGCATCACTTGCTAGAAAATCATTAACTATTTTAAATTTAGGACCGCTTACTTTATTCACTTCATTTGTTTTTACATCAGATTTGTTGGCTAAAGTTAAAGCGGCAATTTTAAAGTCTTTACCTTCAGCAAGATTGTCAAAAGTAATTTCAGCTCTTAGCCGTCCGTCGTCTAGTCTTTTAATTTCAACTGTTTTTTTAGTGTTAGCTGTTGAACTCTGGGCCAAAGCATCAACGGTAACCAATTGGGCAACAGGATCGCCGTCAGGAGTTATTTCAACTTCGATTTGTTTGTTTGCTAAATAAGAATCTCTAATTGGGTCAAAATAAATTTCGGCCTTAACTGAGTTTTGTTTAATATCTGAATAGACAAGATTTTTAACTTCAATACTATCAACATTTACAACAAAACTTTTTTTACTATCATCCTCAAAATTTTTCTGATCTTTAAAAATTAAATAATCAGGACGAGAATAGTCATTTACTGAAACTAGTTCATATTTTACTGCTCGGTCAAGATTTGAAAAAGTAAATTCAGCTTCAATTTGGCCGGTTTTTTCTTCTGCTTGAGTACTTGAGGCTACAATTGCATTAGTTTGGGTATTTTTTATTAAAAGGGTTAGCTGTTTTTTCTGACCGGCAACATTTTGTAACAATAACTTTTGGGCATCGGCAAATTGTAGCTTTACTTTAACAGTTTCGTTTTGGTTTGAAACAACGCTAAAAGTCTTTAGCTCAGGAGATGAGTAGAATTTTTCAGACGCAATACTTGTTTTTTCAAGATTTGGGTTGTAATTATCAACACTTTTTTGGAATAAAAAGCCAACAGAAGTTTGAATATCTTTATTTTTTGTCTCGTTGGTAATACTTAAAATTGAATACTCTGAACCAGCCTCAACTTCTTTGTCGAAATTTAATTTTAGTACTAAATTTTGATCAACAGTCCCACTTGCCTCAATAGTTTTTTTGTCTTTTGAGTTTTGAAGAACAACTTTAATTTTGTCACCGTTTAAAAAAGTATCACTAACTGGGTCAAATGATAATTCAACTGCCATTTTGTTGTGGCTCTGGGCAGTTTGGACTACTTTGATAATTTTTGCTGTACTTGCTACGGTGGCAAAATTACGCTGCGCGGCAGATTCTTCTTTTAATTGCTCACTGAACTCAATTTTTTGGCCGTCAAGCAAAATCTCACTAACTGTATAGTGGCTTAATTTGTCAAGATTTTCAACATTAAATTCAACTTGGTTAAGTCCGTTTTCAAATTTTATCTCATCAGCCTGAGCTGAGGCAACTGTTCCAGTTGCGTTATTTTTAAGGAAAATAACGGCTTTTTTTAGTGAAGAATTTGCTCTTTTATTATAATTTGGATCTTTTGTGGTAAAGCTAACTGTCAATTTTGCACTGTCTTGGGTAGGCTCGGCTGAAATTGAGGCAATATCACTGAGAGTATAAAAATAAGGTAAGTCATCAGTTTCTTGTTGGTTTAGATTAATAAATTTATACTCTAAATTATTAAAAGCCTCATCTTGGCCTGGGGCTGGATCTAATTTGAAAAAAGTATATTTTTTCCCAGGGCTAAGGCCTTCTAGTTTAACTGAAAGGATATTATTTACAAGAACTGAGTAGCCAGGAGTTGCAGTTGTATCTAAAGGTAGAGATTTAACTTCTTGGCCGTCTTCAGATTTAAAAATTGCATTAAATTTTTTGCCATTTAAATATCTGTTGAAATTTGGATTAATATAAATTGAAGCATTAGCACTTATTAGGCTAATTGACTCAAAGTTTGCTCCGATTATTTTAACTTTTTGGAAGGTGGTTGTAAATCTTGCATTTAAGTCAAGAATTCCTTCTGAGCTAAAAAAATCAGTTTTTCCGAGTATTTCAACATCAGCAACTTGGTATTGAGTCTTAGGATCAAGATCTTTAAGATCAAAATACATAACAAGCTTGTCATCTTGTAACTCGTGCTGGATTGGGTTAGTCCCAACAGGAACTGAATTTTTCAAGTTAGCAAGATTTAAGTTAATTGTTTCTGTTAAATTAGTAAAGCCTGGCTGACCAAAGACTATTTTGGCATTTAAGTCTAAATTGGTGTCTTGGATATTCTTAAAGTCTCCAGCAATTGTTACCTTAGCACGCGCACTTGTCTGGTCAACGTTTTCAAAACTGATGTCAGACACATAATATTTGACAAAAAACTCGTCTAGAGGTAAGTTTTGCTGTGTTTTTTTGTTAGGATCAAAATTGATTGCAACAGCAACCTCTGGATAGTCAGAAATTACAATTTTTTCAAGTTTATAAGTTGTTGAGCTCTCAAAGTTTTCAAGTTCAAATTTAATCTCAGAACCCTGAGGAATACTTGCTTTTGATTTATAGACTTTTTGGGGTTCATCTTTTTTGCGATAGTATAAATAAAGCTCTTTGTCGTTCAAAAAAGATGAATCTAAGCCAAAGCCAAAAGTGTATTCAACTTTTGAGGCAAGAATTTTTGGCTCTAATTTAATAAAGGTCTTTAGGTCTGAAATTGAAGTAATAAAATTACGACTTGGTGAGCCAGTCTCGAGACTGTTATCTCAAGCTAAATTTAAATAATCATAACCATCTCTGTTTTTGGCAAAAACAGAATTTGGACTCAGAGCGTCAAAAACAACTCTGCTAAGACCGTACTTTGTTTTATTTGTTAGACCTTTTGGCTCAAAACTAATTTGGTAAGAATTTGGCTGATCTGTTTTTCTAAAAACACCACTAACTGGCAAAATTGAACTGTCATCTAAATATAGATGGGCCTTAGTTCCTTCTAAATTATCAACTGAGACAACAGATAAGTCAACTTTGGAAAAAGTCGCTCCGGTAGCAATTTTGGACTCAACAATTGCCGCTGGGGTATGAAAGTTTTTAATGAAAGTTTGGCCAAATTCAACCTTTGAAGACTCGAGCTCAAAACTCTCGATTTGATAAGAAGAACCTGGAGCTAAATTACTTAGGTCAAAGCTCGCTAAATTAGCAGCAAAAAATGAACTGACACTAAATTTTTGGCCTGTTTGAATATTTGTATAGTTTAGCTTGATTGGCTTGTTTTCCAAATTAGGGCTTGAATCCAGAGTTGAAAAATTAACTGTAAGTCTTTTTGAGTCAAAACTTAAATTTTGGTCAATTAAAGACTCAGCACGATAATTATATTTGCCGGTTGTTGCTTCAAAAAGTTTTTCTTTTTGGGCGTCTTGTTCGTAGTTAATCTGGGGAGCTAGGGCAATTTTTTGCATTGGCACAAGCGGAATATCACTAGCTGGGGCAGAACTGTCAACATAACGAATTGCACTAATTTTATAATCCATTCCCGGATGAAGATTTTCGAGGCTAAACTCAGCCACTCCGTTTTTAACGGTCGCTGAATCAACATAAGAAGTGTGAATTTCCTGGGAATTGCTGAGCACATCAGTGGGTGCTGACTGATTTTTTAGGACATAATAATACTCTAAGGCAACTTTTTTGCCCTCAAGATTAGCAGCCTCGTCGGCAAATTTTAGTGAAACTGAAGCACTAGAAGGAGTTTTGGTTTGAAAGTTAATTGTTGAAACTGCAGGCGGAGTATCGACAAAATTAGTAACATTTTGACCAAAGGCAATTACTTTTTTGGCAGAAAATCTTTTTTGCTTTTTATCATCAAGATAAACTTTTAGATAGTATCTTTTTCCAAAACTAAGACCGTTATAATTAGAAGATAGCCGTCAAGTTCGACTAAATTCATCATAAATGGCTTTGTGTGAAACAATTACGTCTTTTCCTTGCTCATCAGCTGTAAAGTCAACATTTAAATCTTGATAATTTAGTTTATATGAATCTAAATCACTTAGGGCAAATTCAAGTTCATAGCCAATATTATCACGATTAATATGTTTAAAATCAACAATATTATATTGAAGTGTATTTCAAGACTTTAAAAGGAAAGGAAGAAAACTGAGTGAACCAATACTAAGACCACCAAAGGCAAGCAATGAAAGTATGATTGCACGTTTTTTAGTTGCTTTCATTAATTTTTTCTCTTTTTTTGTTAGATTTTCAGCCATAATTACTCCTCTTTTTATATAATACAGATTTTGTTTTAATTTTACCATTTTTTTGTCTATTTATGACAAAAAACAAAGCTTGAAATTATTTCAACTTTGTTTCTTTAAATAAAAAATAGATAGGTAAAATAAATTTTAGACTTTACTAGATATTTCAATAGTATGTCTTAATTATAATAAAATTTTTTAAAATCCAAAGAAAATAAAAAAAATATTTTTAGCAATCAAACATTTTAGTAATATCTCGATAGGTATGACCTAATTGTAGCAAAATACTTTAAGATCAAAAGAAAATAGAAAAATATTTTTAGTAATCAAAGATTTTAGGCAAAAATTACTAGGCAAAAAAATTTTAAAAAAATGCTTGGTCTAAGAAAAAATTCTGTTATAATAAGACTCACTAAGAATAATTAATAAATTTTGTTTTGAATTAAAGGGATTAGTTATGTTTTTTGTTATAAAAAATTAGAAAATGCGAATTTTCCATTATGTTTTTAAATATGATGGTATACCATAAATTTAACCGTTTAGAAATCTACAAATTTATGGCTTTTAATTATGGCTCTTTCAAAACTTCACATATTTTTTTAGGCTCAATTTAAATAAAAACGAGTTTTCTATTTGCATTGAGTTTAAATAGTAGTTGTATTTTTTATGGTTTTTGTCAGTGTATCCATAAATTGATTTTTTGCAGTGTTTTAGCTAAAAAAGTAGTTTAAAAATTTCATAATTTTGCTTTTTAAGGTAAAATTTTAGCTTTTTTTAGTTTTGCTTATTTTATTAATAAGTAGATTTTGCATTCGTGAGTGTTAGATTTAAAATTTAGTGCTTTTTCTTGACAGTTATTTTTTCTGAGTTTGTTAAAAAAGTTAAAAAGTGTCCAAATAATAAACCAGGACACTTTTTTAAGATTATTTCATCAAACTGGAAAACTAGCCAAAATTAATCCGCACAAAATTTTTAAAAAAATGCTTGGATCAAAATAAAAATATTGTATAATATCAATACTTTGGTTTTATTATGGGTTCTTTCAAAACTTAATAAAGGTTAGTTTCAAACTTTGAGCGTGTTTTTTGCTATTAACAGTTCTTCGTTTGTTTTGATTACGAAAATGTCAAGATCTGATTCTGGTGCTGAAATTTTTTCAATAGCGCCAAATTCTGGAATTGGTCTTGAATTTAGTTCTTGATCAAGAAGTAAATTCAACTTTGGTAATTGAATTTTTGCAATTACCAAAGCGCGAATTAGTGCTGAATTTTCGCCTACTCCACCGGTAAAAACTAAAGCTTTAATGTTTTTACCAACCTTATTAATATAATTAATTAGATAGTCGACAATTTTTTGCACATAAACTTCAAGGGCAAAACTTGCATCTTGATTACCGTTGTCTGCGGCGGAAATCACATCCCGAAGGTCAGAAGAAACGTTTGAAAGTCCTAAAAGTCCTGATTGTTTGTTTAAAAGTGTGTCTAAATCAGTGAAGGAAAAATGAGCTGTTGTGCCTAGGTAGGTTAAAATTGAGGGGTCTACATCGCCACTTCGTGTTCCCATGGCAACACCTGCAAGTGGTGTCATTCCCATTGAAGTATCAACTGAAGCCGAATCTTTAACAGCACACAAAGAAATCCCATTCCCAATGTGCATGTTTACAAAATTAACTGAATCAGAATTATAGATTTTTTCAACTTGTGTTGTTATATATTTGTGAGAAATGCCGTGAAATCCGTATTTTCTTATTCCGTACTTGTTTGCTATTTGGGTATTAATTGGATATGTGTAATTAACTTTAGGGATACTTGCGTGAAAAGCGGTGTCAAAACTTGCTGATAATTTTGCTCAAGGAAGTAATTTTTTAATAGCACTAATAGTTGCAAGCGCCCCTGGATTGTGCAAAGGTGCAAATTTTGCTGCTTCTTCAATTTTTGCTATTGCTGAATCATCAAGGCGAGCTGGAGCATTAAAACTTGCGCCCCCGTGAACAATTCGAAATCCAACAAGTTCAAATTCTTCTAGGTTTTGGACTAAATTATTCTCTTTTCAAAGTTGAATTTGACTCTCTAATGCGTCAGAATGAGTTGGAAAATCTTTGCTCAAGTTGTAGCTTTTTTCGTCAAATGTCATTTTGATTTTGCCTTCTTGAAGTCCAATTCTTTCGATTAGACCAACTCCGAGCAAATCTAATGTATCTTTTTCAAAAATTTGTCATTTAATTGAGGATGAACCAGCGTTTATAACTAAAATTTTACTCTTCATTATTTGTCCTTTTCAACTTGAAGTGCGCTAATTAGTGCGGTGTAAAAAACATCTTCAACCGTTGCTCCACGTGATAAATCATTAATAGGAGCGGCAATTCCGGTGATTATTGGTCCTATTGCCCCAAAGCCACCAAGTCTTTGAGCGATTTTGTAGCCAATATTTCCGGCATCAAGATTTGGAAAAATTAAAACATTAGCATTTGTAGCAACATTTTCACCGTATTTTTGGCGACGTACTTTATAGTCAAGAGCTGCATCTAGTTGAATTTCACCATAAGCTTCAATTGGTGAGGTCGCATTGAACATTTTTACAGCTCTTGATACGGCATCAGATTGAGGTGATTTGGCTGATCCTTTTGTTGAAAATGATAAAAAGGCCGGTTTAGGGTCAAATCCAAGTTGAATTGCAAAGTCAAGTGCGTTTTTAGCAATATCGGCTAACTGAGTTTCGTTTGGTAAAATATTTACCGAAATATCACTAAATAAGTATTTTTCATCACCTCGATGCATTATCATTACGGAAGAAATTGTTTTAATATCTGGTTTTGGTCCGATAATTTTGAATGCAGCTCGAAGAATTTCTGCAGTTGGATAATTAAGTCCGCCTATTACAGCGTCAACTTTTTTGTTTCGAAGGAGCATTGTCCCGTAAAATGCATTAGAATCAAATTGGGCAACAGCTGATTCTAATGTTTCTTTGTTTTTACGGATTTTTAAAAATTGCTGTATAAAAGTTTGTTTTTCTTCTTCGTCAACTAAATATTGGTCGATTTCAAGATTCTCATACAATTCGTCAACAAGTAAAATTGGTCTAACTAAATTTTTAGCTTTTAATTGCTGAGCGGCTTGAATTGCCCGTTCATCATGTCCGTCAATAATTAAAACTGAACGTAGACTTTTAGTTTCATTTTGTTGTTTTAGTCGTAATTCAAGATAATTTTGGTATGTCATTTTTTCCTTTCAAAGGTCAGTTTTGATCAACTAGATTTAATTTTACAAAATTTTTTTTATTTTACTAAAAAAAAGATCAATAAATTACTAGAAAATAACTAGTTATTTGAATTTCTTATTAGTCTGGTAAAAAAAATATATTTCAAGAACATATATTTCAAATAAATAAGAATGTAAAAAACAAGTTAAGAATTTTAAAAATAAACTTAAATTATTTGTCTTTAAATTTATTAATTAACAAAAAATCTAGGATTCTCCTTCTATCTCAAGATATTTTTTACTTTTATAACCGCGAAAATCTACTCTTGCAATTTCATTATAATATTCAGTTCTATCATCATTATCTCAAGAAAAGAGAAGGTGTTGTTGTAAAATTAATTCTTTTTCTTGCCGGCTATATAAATTAGTATTTTCTAGAAAGCGTCTAAAAAACCCAAATTCATGGTCTATTTCTTTTAGATATTTATTCAACGCATCCCGATATAAAATTAATTCTTCCATAGATGATTCAATCACATTTTTATCTAAATCAATTTGCCTTGGCGATCTAGAAACGAAGAAGGCCGGATCCATGCCGTCACGAAGAAAAATATCTTGTTCAAGTTTGACCAATTTTTGTTTGAAATAATATTTTAAAATTTCGTATTTACCTTGATAAATATCATCATATAAATTTGAATGTCCAAATCAGTAATAAATTTTTTGACCATCAACATACAATAAAATGAAATTTTTCAATGCAATTGGCAAAATTCATGCATCACCATCCCCATAGGCGGACTTGTAATATGGTTGAAATCAAAAAACTGGCTTTTTTGAGTCAAATTGGGAAATTATTTCATCAAAAAGGCCATATTCTTGTCCACCAAGGTAAAAAATTTCGAAATTTTCAGGTTTTAATTTTGCTCAGCTTGGCAGAATAAGAAAATCAGGTTCATCAGGATAATAAAAATCTAGATCTTCAATTCAATATTTTGGACCAAATAAAATTTGCAACAAGTAGATTAATTCGATTTTATTTGTCCAATTATTCGCATGATCATAATAAGTTTGGCCGACTTTAGCAAAAAGTTCGATGCAATATTTTCGATATTCTGGACCAAATTTATCAAATCAACTAAGAATAAATTTATCGCGATTTTCAATGTTTAAATTAAGCTTTTTAACCCCGTATTTTTCAAATTTTTTAAGCAAATTTTCATAAGTTTCAAAAGTAAATACATTTTGAATTGGTTCGATTTGGGTTTCTTCGTCAAAATTATAATTCTCTTTTAATAACAAATTGTAGATATTTTCTATATTTTGTCCTAAATATGCTTTATTTATATCTACAAACTTTGCGCTATATTCATATCTATTTGATAAAAAATCAAAGATTTTTTCATGGTAATTTGCTAAATTTTTTGGCTTTGCATAAGGAACACTTTCCAGAATTTCCTTAATAATTAAAGCTTCAATTTCTCTTAATTCAGTTTTTGATTTAAATATTTTTCAAAAAATAACCGGATAAGAGATTGAAAATTCGCATTTTCCAATATCATCAAAGTTTTCAAAGACAACAACAACCTCTTCAAAACCTTTACCATCGTATGAATCGCATGAAGAATAAAGCTCAGAGATAAGACCGTGATTTTCTTTCCCGTTTTTATCACAATATTCAATGTTTGCTCAACCGCCAATTAAACACCTAATATCATTATAAAAATGAAAATTATTGAGTTTTTTGGAAAAAAACGCACTTTTTGGGATATCTTCTAGTTTTAAATTATAAACATAATCTTCTTGTTTATAATTTAAACTAATAATTCTTTCAATTGGATTAGGATTGAAGCCGTTGTTAAGGTAATTGTATAAAAAAATTGGAAATGGAAAATTATCATATTTACAATCAAACGATAAATCAACATCGTCCTCAATCATGTTTGGAATTGAACAGCGACTATTAATATTAATTTCTATATATTTTAGTTTAATTAATTGTTTTTTTGACTTGGTTACTAAATCTAATTGCTTCTCCATATAAAAAATGCACCTTTTCAACATTTAACATTTCTTCTCTTGGTATAAATTACTTCTCTATGCCCTTTTGTTTTTTCCCTATCATTCTTACTCTCCTTACATGATAACTGGGAAAATATATTTTTATGTATGGTTAGCAATTGTCGATTAGATTTTCTTTGATATCAAACTCGTAACATTTTTGCAACCAAACATAAATTCACTATCAAAATTGCTATTTTTAAATAGACAAAAATGAAAAACAAGTTATGAATTTTAAAAATAAACTTAAATCTTTTATCATTAAATTTATTAATTAACAAAAAGATCTACGATTCCCCTTCTATCTCAATAAATTTTTTGCTTTTATAACCGCGAAAATCTACTCTTGCAATTTCATTATAATATTTAGTTTTATCATCGTTATCTGAAGAATAGATAAGGTGTTGTTGTAAAATTAATTCCTTTTCTTGTTGGCTATATAAATTAGTATTTTCTAGAAAGCGTCTAAAAAACCGAAATTCATGGTCTATTTCTTTTAGATATTTATTCAACGCATCCCGATATAAAATTAATTCTTCCATAGATGATTCCATCACGTTTTTATCTAAATCGATTTGCCTTGGCGATCTAGAAACAAAGAAGGCTGGATCCTTGCCATCACGAAGAAAAATATCTTGTTCAAGTTTGACTAATTTTTGTTTGAAATAATATTTTAAAATTTCGTATTTACCTCCATAAATATCATCATATAAATTTGAATGGCCAAATCAGTAATAAATTTTTTCACCATCAACATACAATAAAATAAAATTTTTCAATGCAATTGGCAAAATTCATGCATCGCCGCCCCCATAGGCGGAGTTGTAATATGGTTGAAATCAAAAAACTGGCTTTTTTGAGTCAAATTGTTCAATTATTTCATCAAAAAGACCATATTCTTGTCCGCCAAGGTAAAAAATTTCGAAATTTTCAAGTTTTAATTTTGCTCAGCTTGGCAGAATAAAAAAATCAGGTTCAGTAGGATAATAAAAATCTCAATCTTCAACTCAATATTTAGGACCAAATAAAATTTGCAACAAATAAATTAATTCGATTTTATTTGTCCAATTATTCGCATGATCATAATAAGTTTGGCCGACTTTACCAAAAAGTTCGATACAATACTTTCGATATTCTGGGCCAAATTTATCAAATCAACTAAGAATGAATTTATCGCGATTTTCAATGTTTAAATTAAGCTTTTTAACCCCGTATTTTTCAAATTTTTTAAGCAAATTTTCATAAGTTTCAAAAGTAAATACATTTTGAATTGGTTCGATTTGCATTTCTTCGTCAAAATTATAATTCTCTTTTAATAACAAATTGTAGGTATTTTCTACATTTTGTCCTAAATATGCTTTATTTATATCTACAAACTTTGCGCTATATTCATATTTATTTGATAAAAAATCAAAGATTTTTTCGTGGTAATTTGCTAAATTTTTTGGTTTTGCATAAGGAACACTTTCCTGAATTTCCTTAATAATTAAAGCTTCAATTTCTCTTAATTCGGTTTTTGATTTAAATATTTTTGAAAAGATAACCGGATAAGAGATTGAAAATTCGCATTTTTCAATATCATCAAAGTTTTCAAAGACAACAACAACCTCTTCAAAACCTTTACCATCGTATAAATAATATGAAGAATAAAGTTCAGAGATAAGATCAAGATTTTCTTTTCCATTTTTATCACAATATTCATTGTTTGCTCAACCGCCAATTAAACACCTAATATCATTATAAAAATGAAATTTATTGAGTTTTTTGGAAAAAAACACACTTTTTGGGATATCTTCTAGTTTTAAATTATAAACATAATCTTCTTGTTTATAATTTAAACTAATAATTCTTTCAATATGATTAGGATTGAAGCCGTAGTGAAGGTAATTGGCTAGAAAAGTTGGAAATGCAAAATCATCATCATCATATTTGCAATCAAGCGATAAATTAACATCATTCACAATCATGTTTCGAATTGAACAACGACTTTTAATATTAATTTCTATATATTTTAGTTTAATTAATTGTTTTTTTGCCTTAGATACTAAATTTACTTGGTTTTTCATAAGAAACACTCACCTTTTGGATATTTAACATTTTTTTATTATTAATATTGTAGTTTATAAAAAAGAAGATTTTTCAACACAAATTTCGTTTTGAAATTCTCTAAAATCAACAACAGCCACCCCACATTTTTGCAAATAAACATAAATTCATCTAACAAAATTCCTACTTTTAAATAGATAAGAATTTAAAAAATGCAAGTTAGAATTTTAAAAATAAACTTAAATCTTTATCATAAAATTTATTAATTAACAAAAATATCTACGATTTTCCTTCCATCTCAAGATATTTTTTACTTTTATAGCCACGAAAATCTATTTTTTCTATTTCATCATAGTAACAATTTTTACTACCATAATCTCAAGAAAAATCAAAGTGTCGTTCTAAAATTAATGCTTTTTCCTGCTCATTATAAAAACTTGAATTTTTTACAAATTGTCGAAAAGATAGGTAGTCATCAAGCGTTTCTTGTTCATATTTTTTCACTGCATCACGAAATAAAATTAGTTCTTCGATTGAAGACCCCATCACATTTTTAGTTAGATAATCGTGATTTTTTGTAAAATAAACAAAGAACGGTGGATCTTGACTATCGCGCAGAAAAATATCTTGTTCAAGTTTGACTAATTTTTGTTTAAAATAATATTTTAAAATTTCGTATTTACCTTGATAAATATCATCATATAAATTTGAGTGGCCAATTCAGCAATAAATTTTTTGACCGTCAACATACAATAAGATAAAATTTTTTAAGGAAATTGGTGAAATTCACCCAACACTTGTTCTATAAGCTGAGCGATAATATGGCTGAAATCAAAAAACTGGCTTTTTTGAGTCAAATTGTTCAATTATTTCATCAAAAAGTCCATATTCTTCCCCGCCAAAGTAGAAAATTTGGAAATTTTCCAATTTTAGCTTAGCTCAACTTGGTAAAATGAAAAAATCAGGTTCACTATGAAAATACTCAGTATCTACATCATATCTAGGTCCGAATAAAATTTGCAATAAATAGATAAATTCAATTTTATTTGTCCACCTATTCAAATTATCATAATAATTTTCGCCTTTTTTACCAAAAAGTTCGCTACAATACTTTCGATATTCCGGTCCAAATTTATCAAACCAACTAAGAATAAATTTATCACGATTTTCAATGTTTAAATCGAGTTTTTTAATCCCATATTTTTCAAATTTTTTAAGCAAATTTTCATAACTTTCAAAAGTAAATACATTTTGAATTGGTTGAATTTGGGTTTTTTCACTAAAATTATAATTCTCTTTTAATAGCAAATTGTAGATATTTTCTACATTTTGTCCTAAATATGCTTTATTTATATCTAGAAACTCTGAATTATATTCATATATATTTGATAAAAAATCAAAGATTTTTTCGCCATAATTTGCTAAATTTTTTGGCTTTGCATAAGGAACACTTTCCTGAATTTCTTTGATAATTAAATTTTCAATTTCTTTTAGTTTATTTTTTGATTTAAAAATTGCCCCAAAAAGGCTAGGATACGAAATTGAAAATTCACATTTTTTCTTATCACCAAAATTTTCAAATGCAACAACAACCATTCTTCGACCTTTAGTGTCATACAAACCATCAAAAAAATAGCCTTGCTTTGTGGAATCATTATCCTCTCCTCCAGCAAATGGCCAAGGCATACTATCTTCTCATTCATCGATTATGGGTTTGATTTGGTTGTAAAAATGAAAACTTTTGAGTTCTTTAGAAAAAAAAGTAGTTTTTAGTATATCTTCTAACTTTAAATTATAAACATAATCATTTTGTTTATAATTTATGCCAATAACTGTTTCGATTGGGTTAGCGCTAATAGAACAATTATCTGTAAGGTAAACTCATAAAAAATTTGGTATTGCTCGGTCGTTGTCGGTGCAATTATCACGCCGAAAATCATCGTGATTGAACATATTATAAGTTGAACAAAAAGATTTAATATTAATTTCTAAATATTTTAGTTTTCCTAACTGTTTTTTTGCCTTAAATGCTAAAAAATTTACTTGGTTTTTCATAAGAAACACTCACCTTTTCAATGGTTAATATTTTTTATTATTAATATAGTAATTTATAAAAAAGAAGATTTTTAACACAAATTTGGTTTTGGGGTCCTCTAAATTCAGCAACATAGCCTTCAAATTTTAGTTTTAGTACACCTTTTCAGAATGTAGTTCACTTTCTTTGTTAAGAAATTCAAGTAAAAAGTTATTTAAAATTAGAAAGTATCTGGATTAATTTTAATATCTTCTAAATTAGGGTTAAATTAGTACTTGTTCTATTTAGATGTGTTTGGTTTTTTTAATATTTGGATTGGTAACAAGCTAATTTTGTTGGTTTTTGGCTAAAAATTTGCACTAAATTATCAAAATTAGTGATTTTTTACTTTAATAAATCTAAATAGCTTTTTCTATTTCGAAAATGCCGAAGCGACCCAAAAATACTTAGGTTTAATCAAGAAAAAGTGACAATATTAGCGATAAACTTAAAAAACTTTAACTTATTCTTCATGTTTTTTCCTTTTTTTATATACAATATTAATTCTTTATTATTATAATTATACTATATATTAAAAATTTTTTAGGAAAAAATACCTAAAAAATTGTTTTTTAAAAGAATAAGTTATTATGTTAATTAATCGCTAAAAATAAACCGCACTAAATTCAGGCATATTTTCCTGAGTTTCCCAGTTTGATGGAAAAATTCACTTTTTATTGAATGCAAATATGCAAAAATACCGGTAAATCCGGGTTTTTTGACGCAAAATTTTAATTTTTATTAATTTAAAATTGACCTTTTACAAAAAAAGAAAAAAATGTTTGGTATAAAATAAAATTATGTTATAATAAATTTCACTTAAGAATAAATTAATAAATCCAGATATTAGAATTAAGGGGGAATTAGTTATGTTTTTGCCATAAAAAAATCAGAAAATGCGAATTATCCATTATATTTTTAAATATGATGGAATGCCTTAAATTTAACCGTTTAGAAATCTTCAAATTTAAGGCTTTTAGTTATTGTTCTTTCAAAACTTCATATGTTTTTTTAGGCTCAATTTAAATAAAATGAGTTTTCTATTTGCATTGAGTTTAAATAGTAGTTGTATTTTTTTGATTTTTGTCAGTGTTTTAAACTAAAAAAGCAGTTTAAATATTTTATAACTTTGCTTTTTTAGTTTTCCTTATTTTATTAATAAGTAGATTTTGCATTCATGAGTGTTAGATTTAAAATTCAGTGTTTGCTTTGATAGTTATTTTTTCTGAGCTGATCAAAAAAGTTAAAAAAGTGTCCAAACTATAAACCAGGAACTTTTTTAAGATTATCTCATCAAACTGGGAAACTTGTGAGGTGTTTTTTGTAAGCAAACATAAATTTAACTAACAAAATTACTATTTTTAAATAAATAAAAATGAAAAACAGGTTAAATAAATTTCTTAATAGATTTGATTTTTATTCAGCTTTTTCAATTTTAGCTGAGTCAAAATTATCAAACAAATCAAATTTATCAACTTTAGAAATTAAGAAGTAATTAATATAAGGGAAAGAAACAAATATTAATATTTGTGTAATAAAAATTAGAAAACTACCAATATTTGTAAGCATTAAACCATTATCAGCAAAAACTCCAGCACCAGAAGAAGAATGAGCTTGTGTTGCAACGGCATAAATTTGTGAATAAATAAAGGCAGCAACGGCAATTAGAATTAAACTTGAAGAAATTATTGCCGAAATTCAATATAATTTTGGGTTAATTTTACGCTCAATTGAATTAGGATACTTTATTTTTTTGCGTGAATAGGCGACAATAATTGCCATATATACACCAAAGAAAATTAGTGAAGGGAAATTGGACATCGAATCAACAATAACATCACTACCATACCCAATTCCTGTTCCATCTTTTTTTGGAAGTTTAATAGCTAGCGAAGGGATATAAATAACCAGCGCCCAAAACACTAATGTAATAATAAGATAAAAAATTGTAACTTTTTCATTAGAATATTTCTTTTTTAGACTATGAGCGCCAACAATTGCATTTAATTTTACAAGGTCTCTAACTTGATTTACAAATGCAGCATTTAAAGAATTAGCTACACCGTATGTTGAAATCAAAAGGAAAATAGCCACAAAAATAGTAATACCACGGGCTGCATTAGCCGGGAAAACGTCACTAATTAGACCTGAAATTGTTCCTTTATTATGCAGTGCTGATGATAAACCAATAAGAGTATAAACGCTAGCAATTAAAATCATCCCCACTGTAATAATCAAAGGGACTCTTTTACTTGCTTTTTGAACTTTATTATGAATTGAACCAACTGAAAGAAATGAATCATAAGCAAACAAAACAGCTGGAAGTGCAAGCACTAATTTTGAAAAATCAAAACTATTTTTTTCAGTTACTACAAAAGCACTAGAACCACCGGCATTATGAGTTGTTGGAAAAAAAATCCCAGCAAAGACGGCAATAATTAATGGAACAAATTTTAAAACTGTTGAAACAAGTGCAACATATCCGGAAAATTTAACAGAAACGTAATTTGTTGTTACAAATAAAATAGTAAAAAAAGCACCTAATAATATGTGCGCCCAAAACGGAAATGAAAAACTAGAGCCACTAGCTGTCTCAAAAAACCAAATTGTAATTTCAGAAGAAAATATTCCTAAAATTAGGCTTAGCATTCCTAAATAATAAAATCCGTAACTAAATAAGACAAAATAACCACTTTTTTTGCCACCAATTTGGTAAGACCAGTTTGCTAGCCCATTCAGTTTGGTTTGTTTTAAAAAGCTAATTTCAGAAAAACTAATTGCTGCAAAAAGCGAAATTATTCCTCCAACAATTCAAGCAAAAAGTCAAGCATAACCATTATTATTAGTGGTTGCAGCGATGCTAGCATTTTTGAAAAAAATTCCGATTCCGACAACTGAGCCAACAAGCATTGATAAGGCTGCAAAAAAACCAAGTTTTCGGGCGCTTTGAATTTTCATGAGATTCCTTTTTTTGATTAATTGTAAGTTGATAAAATTTTAAATATTTAAAAATTATATTGTATAATTTAGAAAATCAAAGCAATTTTTTCAATTTAACATCTAAAAAATTGCTGATTTATAACTAATAGAGAGATATATTATGAAAAACTTATCAAAATATCTGTTTTATTTAGGTTTTCTAAGTCCTTTTGCAGTTATAAGTTGCACTTCGCAAATTCAGTTCGTAAAAAATAATCCGCCCAAAGTTGGAAAGAATTCGCCAGAAGTTGAAACTACTCCGCCCAAAGTTGAAACTGAACCACCCGAAATTCAAACTAATCCGCCCAAAGTTGAAACTACTCCGCCAAAAGTTGAAGATAATTTACCCAAAATTGAAACTAATCCGCCAAAAGTTGAAGATAATTTACCAAAAATTCAAACTAATCCACCCAAAGTTGAAACTAATGAAGATGACCAAAAACAGCCAGAAAAAATTGATTCATTAAAACCGGGTTCTGAAAAAACAACTGACACGGAAGTTAAAATTGAAGACGAAAATGATTTTGAATCAGATGAACAAAATCAACCTGTTTTTGATTTTGTTCAAGTAAATAGGAAATCATTCCGAAATTTCCGCATAGATTTATTGTCAGATCTTAAAGAAGATGATTTTAAAGCACCAAGCAATCAAGTTTCAAATTATAGCCGCTATTTGCTTAGAAATTGGCAAAATGTTGTTAAAAAAGAAAACCAAAACACCTTTCTTGGGCAGAAAAATAATAATTTAAAAGTTTATTTGCTTGATAAAATGAATCCAAATTTAGTTGGTAATATTAATGCTAAACAAAATCATTTTGCTTATTTTAACCGACCCGCTTTAGGAAATTATTATAATTTACCTTGATTTGGGTTTAATTCTGATAGTCTTGAGCAAAAAAGATTTTCCAATATTTTTACAAGAAACATGCGTTTTGCAACCGGAACAGCCGTTTTATTAAATGCAAATTCCGAAAAAGCTGCTTTTCTAACTAATGCTCACGTTATTCACACACCAGGAAATAGCAAAATCCCTTTTTGAAAATTAATGAATAAAAAAGTTGGCCAAAACGAACTAAATCCAAAACTAATCAAGTTTTTACAATATCATGATGACTTTAAGATAAAAGAACTAGATAATCGCATTTTATTTCGACTTTTTGAGCAAGAAGAAAAAATAAAAAAAGGGCTGCCTAACTTCCCGTTTAATCGCCAAAGTAATGCAAAAATTAATGAATATATGGAAAATTTGTATCAAAATTATTTTGAACTGGCCGAATGAGACAATTACGGCTTTGACATTGCAGTTTTTTATTTTAATTACTCAAAATTTATAAGCGATGTTGATAAACTTATAAAATTTTTTGAAGAACACCAACAAAATTTTATAAATTCAACTTACTGGCTTCAAAATGGTAAATTCCAAAATTTTGTCAAAGATTTTACTGAATTTAAAAAATATTGACAAAAAATTTCAAAATTTCCACCTTTGAAAATTTCAGACCGGGTTTGAGATGATGGTGATTTTGACTATACAACAAAAATAGGAATGTTTTGGGCAGATAATTTATTTTCAAAAAATGTTTTTAAAGGTATAAATTTTCGCCGAGATGCTAATGACCCTCGTTTAGTTGCCGCTAATTTTTTTGCAACAAACGGACCTGGAGCATCAGGGAGCGGAATTTTTAATGCAGATGGTAGCCTTGCTTTTATTAATCGTTCAATTTTAACTGTAAATGGTAATGTTCATTCACTTTTTTATGATCAATTCGGGCTTACATCCCACTTAACTTCCGGAATTGCCCTAAGAGCAAGAAATTATAATTTAGTTGAAAGAATTTTGAAACTTTACGTGAAATAAAATTCCTCTTTTTTGAGGTTTGATTCAAACTTGAATTTGACAGTTTGATGGCAAAAATTCACTTTTTAGTGAATATAAGTAGGCAAAAATACCCGTAAATCCGGGTTTTTTACCTATTAAAATCAACCTTTTGCAAAAAAAAAAAAAAAAATGCTTGGTCAAAAATAAAATTGTGTTATAATAACTCTCACTTAAGAATAATTAATAAATTTGGATTTTAGAATTAAGGGGGAATTAGTTATGTTTCTGTCATAAAAAAATCAGACAGCGCGAATTATCCATTATATTTTTAAATATGATGGTATGCCTTAAATTTCACTGTTTAGAAATCTAGAAATTAGGGTTTTTGGTTATTGTTCTTTCAAAACTTCATATGTTTTTTTAGGCTCGCTGCAAATAAAAACGAGTTTTCTATTTGCATTGAGTTTAAATAGTAGTTGTATTTTTTTATGATTTTTGTTGTTTAGTCCATAAATTGATTTTTCCAGTGTTTTAAAATAGGTAATTAACTTTTGCCAAAAAAGTTAAAAAAGTGCCCAAAACCGGAACTGTTTTAAGATTATCTCATCAAACTGGGAAACTCGGGAAGAGCAAAAAATTATAATTTAGTTGAAAGAATTTTGAAAGTTTATGTAAAATAAAATTCCCCTTTTTTGAGATTTAATTCAAAAAAGGGGAATTAGTTATTACTATTCTTCTTTTTTATAAAACGGAATAATGTGAATGTGTGTGTGAAAAATTGTTTGTTTTGCATCTTTTTCGTTATTAACTTGAAGTCTAAAACCAGTTGCCCCAAGCTGCTTAACTTGTTCTAACGCTAATTTTCTTGCAATTTTTACTAAATAAGTAAGATCTTCATCGGAAATGTGGAATAAGTTTCGTGAATATTTTTTAGGCACAACTAAAAAATGTCCAGGTGAAACCGGAAACTTGTCAAAAAAAGCGATAACTTGATCATCTTCAAAAATAATTTTTGCTGGTGATTTTTTTGCAATAATATCTAAAAATAATGTTGTATTTTCCATTTTTCCCCTAAAATTTTCTAAGAATTAACTAATTTTTACAATTGGGTCCTTAGATTCGATTTTATATCCAATTGATTCAAAAAAGTTTTTAGCATCACGGAAAATTCCACCTTGATCAGCAAGATATAATGAATAAGCTAGTTTTGTTTTTTGTTCTTGGGTATTTCAAGGTGTATTTTCAAGCGAAAAGTAGACTTGTTTTGTGTTATTTTCTTCAACTATTTTATCATATAGAGGAGCTAATTTGTTATAATATTTGACCGATATTTTTGACAAATCAGAACTAACTGCCGCAATTCCATTATCAATTTTTGGTAAATTTTGACCTTCAGCATTTATTTGAGGATTGTAAAAGACTTTATTTTCATCCCAGCTAACATCAACATTGTAATAAAATTTTGATGAATTTATGCTAATTTCGACAAGAACACCAACAGCAAATTTATTAGCATCATTATCTTTTGTCGGAATTACGTTCTTAATTTTATATGATACTCCTGGGATCTGAGCAGGAATTTTGAGCTCAAAGTCAGAAATTTGGACTTGATCTTTAGTTTTTTTACGGTCAAAATTTGGACTTAGCTCAACAGGATACATTTTTGCTTGATTGATTAAGTTAAAGTTTTGGAAATCTTTAGCTGACCAAAGAAGATTTGAAGCTGGATCTAAAAAACCAGATTTAGTTTGACCTTGAATTCTAAGATCATTAAATTGGAAGGATAGATCACCTAAAGAAGCATTTTGACGGTATAAAATTCCGACATATCCAAGCAATAATGTTGTATCAATCTCGTCATTTTTACCAAGTTTTTCAAATTGTTGCTCTTTACGAGTTAATCTAGAATTAATATTTTCACTACGTAAAAGTGTGTTAAAAGTATTAGTATCTTTAATTTTTAGTTGTGAAAAAGTACTTATACTATTTGGGTCGCTTGATTCAAATTGCCAAACTTGAACCGGATTTTTTGTTAACATTAAATGAATTAGAAAAAAATCTGGTGAATTTGGATCAATATTTTGAAAAATTTGCCGTGATGTAAAGGATGTTCTTGTCGAAATACCATCTTTGTAAATTTGAGAATCTTTAATTAAATTTGGCTGATCAAGTTGAGTTAAATAAGCCTTAACTAGCAACATTTTATTTACTTCACGGGCAATTCCGGTTGAAAAATTATTGTATAAAACAATAAAAGCCTGATCATTAAAAGTCTTATTATAACCAGCTTGAGGTGATAAAAGTGCAAAATCACTTGCTGAAATTGCATTAGTGCTTTGTAATTGGGCAATTAATTTTAAACTATAAGTTGGATCCAAACTAATTTGGTAGTTTTGGTAAAAATCAAAAGCCGCTTTTGCTTGGGTAAAAAATTGCGAATTTGTATTTGTAAATTCGCTAGCAAGTGAATTTGAACCGGTTTTGAAAATATTTTGGGCTAAAATATTTTCAACATAGGCATTTTCAACAAAATCCTTAACATCATTTGAACTTAGTTTTCGATCTTCATCAAATCTTTGTCCTGAATTAACATCAACGGTGCAAGAAACTAAAGCACTAAAAGATGTACCTAAAACTAAGAAAAGCGGTAATTTTTTTAAAAATTTGTTTTTTTTGGGGTGATTTTTCACAAATGTTCCTTTCAACTAGCGACTAAATCGAAAAAGACTTTCAAGTTTGTCAATTATCGCCTGGCGCAACTCTTTTGATGGATCGGCTTTCAATTCTCAACGTTCTTTTTGATTATTATATCAAAAATCTGCGCTTAAATCATTTAAAGTTGCATTGGAAATATAATCCTGTAACTTTTGGTTAATATTTAAAACTTGAGAAAGAACGTAAAAATTCAAAAAATTTTCTGATGATTGTAAAACTGAATTTAAAAAGTTGGTTTTTTCTTGCTCAACTGTTGTTTTTTTTGAATCTAAAAGTTGTTTTTGATAATTTGCATCACGAACTAAAAGCGACTGAATAAAATTATTATTCGAAATATCGGCAAAAAGTTGACTCATATTTATTGTTGAATTTTGTTTTGAGTCAACTTGATTATTAGCGCTTAATTGCAATTGGTGCGAAATTATTTTGTTAAAGTCTTCAAGACTACTAATTTTATTTAAACTCAAAACTTTCATCCCTTTTGAGTCAAGCACTAATTTCAAATTACCACCTAAATTATAAACTAAATGAGTACGATTATCATTTTCATCGGCACCAAAAGTTTCTAAAAATGCCCTTCCTGCCTGAGCAAGTTCATTATCAGAAAGCCCTTGAATGTATGAATGAAGTCGTTGATTTAAACTTCTAATTTCACTAATTGGCTTAGAATTTAACTCAGAAGGATCAACAAGTAAACTTTGGGCATTTTTAAAGAGCAAATCTTTAAGTTTTTCCATTAAAGTTTTGCTAAATAACTTTTGTTTTGTTCCACCTGAGGTTGAATTATCTAAAAAAGCAAAAATATAACCAGCTTCATTATTTGTTAGAGTTTGACTAAGTGAAGCAATCGGAAGTTGTCCTAAAATTTCAGCACTTTTTTTGTTATTTTCATAATCCAGAGTAGAAAGTAGAATTTTATCTTGATTATTTTGAGTTGGATCAGTAGAATTTCCACCTTTAAAATTTTCAATTAATTCCAAATTATTGCTAACTTGTTCAGCAAGTGATGATTCAGAACTTGTTTTTAAAACTTTATAAGTTAAAAGTTCTTGGAGAGTTTTTTTATCAACAGTTCATGGAGATTTTGCATCTTTTGCATTTGGTTTTGCATTAATTGAAATTTGTGAAATTTCAAAAAAGTTGAAATTTCCGGCCAAAGGTGCTTTTGGATCAAAATAAATTTCGTTAATTATTTTAGTCGGATTTACATATTCTTTAATAAAAGAGTTAGTAATAAAAGCAGAAATTTTAGGATCATTTGATGCTGAGGTCGGATTTGGACTAACAATATTTGGCCCAAAGCCGTTTTTGCCAATCTCAATTAAGTTAGCAAATAATTTTTCGCCTTTTTTATAAACTACTTGTCCTTTTTCGTCCTTAATATCATCTTTCAAAATTCGATCTTCGATATCACTTTTAGTAAAATTTTTATTAATTCCCAATTTAAAACGGGCAAAAGCTACATTTTGTGCTGCATTAATTGAAAGGGCTTCAACTGCTTGATCAATATTAACAGCATTATTAAAACGTGGATCTGAATTTAAATACTTATTGAATTCAGTTTCTCAATTATTAAAGCCAAAAGTGGTTTGGTATCTACTACGCTCATCATTAAGAAAATTTCGTTGGGATTGGCGTATTTCTTCAAAGGATTGCAATGTAAAGCGGCGGGAATTTCCTTGAGTTTTGTCAGTGTTTGTGTTTTCCCAGGCTGCTTGAAAAACTTTGGATGCTTCATATTCTTGATTATATAAAAATTCAATTAAATATTTTTGAGCTTCACGGAGATCATCGCGCTGTTTTGAATTGTCAGATTTAAAAACACTCAATAATTCTTCAACTTTGATATTTTTGTCTGCAATAGGGGACTTAAGAATTACTATATTGGATTTAGGGTCGCGAATTTCTAGATTAGTTTTAGAACCACTTGAATAAGACAAAGGAATTCCAACCCCAAGGCCAATTACAGTTAGAAAACCGGCAGTCAAAGTTATTGGAATTCAAACTTTTTTGGCTTTGGCCGGCGCTTTTTCTTGTTGTTTTTTTCTTGAATCTGAATTCAAATTGGCAATCTTTTGAAATATATTTTGCTTTTTCATAAATAAATCCTTAATTTGTACTAAAACTCAAAATTATATTATAATTTAGTAACATTAAAAAACATTTTTTCAACTAGAAAAAACACTTATTAAAATATTATATAATTTTAGCATTTTTTATATAATTTTGCTGAAAATATTGCAAATTTGGTTTAAATATGTTCTATAAAATTGCTTTTATCGATCTTGATGGTACCCTTTTAGACATTGGCAAGGGCAAAAATGCCCAAATTTCAGATACAAATTTGCATTCAGTAAGAAAATTATCTAAAGAATGTAAAATTGTAATTTCAACAGGAAGAAAATTTTCACCTGATATTGTTAATATTGGCGAAAAAATTTCAGCAAATTTTTATGTCTGTCAAAATGGCGCCGAAATTTATGACCAAAATTTAAATTTAATCTTTGAATCCTCCATTAATCAAAAAATTGTAGAACAAATTCTCGCTTTTGCAAAAAAGTGAAATGTTTCAATTTCATTTGATTCAAAAGTTATTTTTTCACATTCAAAAAGTTTTTTGAAACTTTTTTCAAAATTTTTTTCAAATTTTGAAGTAAAAAACATTAACAAAGTTGACTTACCAAAAAGTGTCAAAAAAATTTTGATTTTTTCACCTAATTTTTTTAAAATAAGTAAATTTAGAAAATTACTTGAAGAATTTTTTTCTGAAAAAATCCAAGTTTATACTATTGAAAAGGGATTTGTTATTGAAATTACCGATTTTAACGCCTCAAAAGGTCAAGCCGCCGTTTTTATCTCAAAAGTTGCTAATATGTCACTAAATTATTCATTTCATATTGGCGATTCTGAAAACGATATTTCAGCAAAAAATGTTGTCAACACGTTAATTTTGATGAAAAATTCGCCCAGAAAACTAAAAAAACACGCTCATATTGTCGGCTATAAAAGGAAATTCGGGGTGGCAAAAGCGCTTGAAAATTTCATTTTCAAGCCAAAATCTATTGCTATAGTTGGGTTTTATGCAAGCGGAAAAACAACTTTTTTAAAAGCGGTTGAAAAATTTGGATATTCTGTTTTATATACAGACGAATTTTATTTTAATTGTTTTTTAGAAAATAAGCCATGTTTTGAAATAATTAAAAAGTTTAAACCTGATTTTATTCATGACAACATCCTTGATAAAAATAAACTTCGTGATTTTATGGTTGAAAGTCAGCAAAATCGTGACTTTATTGAACAGAAAATCTATCCAATTTTAGAAGAACATTTAAAAAGCAATTATTATCATTTTGTCGAAATACCTAATTTATGGACAAAAAATGCAGATTTTCACGCCTTTTTTTGAAAAACTGTCTGAATTAGCACTTCGAAGAAACAACTACTTTTAAACATTAAATCCAAAAAGGTCAAAAAAGAAGTTTGACAAAAAAACCAGGCATTAAATGGCAATAAAATAAAATTTTATAATGTCAAAATCTCAAATTCAAGGTGAAAAAGGCCATCATTTTTCCCAAAATTTTTCACCAAAATTTTTAAATAGGGCTACAATTTCACTTTGCTATGCATTCCTGTTATGTAATTTCAAATTCTGATATTGATCAAAATGATTTAAATAATTTGTTATATTTTTATTTTCCCGTTGTTAAATTTCAAGGTTATCTTTTGTTCCAATATTTTTTAACTATCAAAAACACAAACGAGCCAATTAACTTTGATTTTTTGGACAAAATTTACAGTATTAGTCTTGATAATTTTAATAAAACTCGTGAAATTTTGGAATGTCTAAATTTAATTCAAACCTTTTATGATTCCCAAAAAGAAAAATATTTTATTGAAATAAAAAAACCTTTAAATTCTGAGCAAATTGACAAAAATCCTTATTTAAAACCGCTAATCACTGAAAAAATTACTGATAAAAGATACTTGAGTTTGATATCAAAATTCAAAAATAATTTTGAAAAATTTGACTCTAGACAAATTGAGACTGACAATTTCCATAATCTTTCAAAAAAATTTTATGAAATTTTTGGACAGAATAACCAAAACATTTCAACTATTTTTAACTGTGTTAAAAATACTGACAACAATGAAGCAAAAAAAGAACTAAACTTTGAAAAATACCACTTGTTTTTAACTGGATATTCAATGAAACCGCGACTTCGGAATTCACTGTTAAAATATGTCGAAGAAAGAAGTTTTTCTAATTGAGCAATTAATAATGTTATTGAATATTGTTTTAAAGTTGGTAATCAAGTAAAATTTAATTATATTAAAAAGATTCTTGATAGTTTGTGAGATGATCAAATTATTAGTGGCGCAGATGTTGAGCTTGAACTTGAAGAGATTTTTAGAACAAAAATTAAAAATAAAAATAAATCTGAAAGTGCAAAAACTAAAAAAATAATTGACCCAGAATCAAGTCCTAAAAAAATCGCTAAGACAAAAAGTCCTAAAAAATCAAAAGTTGAAGCACCTGAAATGATAAATGCAATTTCCTGATTTATTGATGAAAATGAAATTAATTAAAAACTAAGTAAAATATGACAGAAATTCACCCAAAAACTAAAAAAACAACTAGCAGTAATTCCAACAACAAAGAGATAGCAAAATCACTTATTAACGTTTTAGAAAAAATTTTAACTAATGATGATCATGATAGCTCTAAAAATAATCAAGTTGTTAAAAATGATAAAAATGAGCTTAAAAATAGTCAAATATTAGCAAATTTAGATGAAAAATTTTTAGACTTAACTTATGAATCAGCGCTTAAAAATCCAAAATTTGCCAGTTGAATTAAACAACTCAAAATTGATAAAAATGAGTATTACGAAAATTTAGACCTTTTTTGGCGCGCAACTGAGTGAGAAAAGTTTCCTAATTACAAATTTGAAATAATAAGAGCACCTGAAACAAGAAAACTTGAAGAAAAATGTGTTTTTCTCTGATCAGAAGACAATAAAAAATGAGCTGAATTTTTACTTTTGCCAGAAATAAGTTTTCCTAAATTTAAAGATTTTGTCAAAATTATGAAGCAACTCAATGTTGGAAAATTTGGCCAAATTTTACCTTTATTAGAAAAGTTTAAGCTTTATTTAAATAAAAACAAGGTCAGCGAAACTTTGGTTTACTGAACTAATTGAGATAGTGTTTCACAAACCTTACTTTTGAAATCTTTTACAGTTTTTTTTGCACTTCGAAAAATTAATGTCGGCTACTTTAACTTGTCTGAAATTTGCCAATTTATTACCGAAAACAAGACAAAATTAACGAAAAAATTAAAAAATGTTGATGTTCTAATTGTTGAATTAGATATAATTAGTAATTTTACAACTTGATTTTTGGCTGAATTAGAAAAAGTTATTGCCGAAAGAATAATCACAAATAAACTTACAATTTTAAGTTTTGATTCTGATTTTTATAACAAAAGTGGTAATCAAAAAATTGCTAACCTTATTAAATATCACGGCATAAATGGCTTTGACTGACTAAATGAGAATAATTAGTTGTTTTTTAAATTTTGGATAAAATATTTAAAATTTGACTAAAAATCGATATTAAATATTTTTTTACCTTGTGTTTACCAGTTTGATGGCAAAAATTCAGTTTTTATTGAATATAAATACGCAAAAATACCCGTAAATCCGGGTTTTTTGACCTCAAGTCTTAATCTTTATTATTTTAAAATTAACCTTTTGCAAAAAAAAAAAAAAAAATGCTTGGTCAAAAATAAAATTATGTTATAATAACACTCACTAAGAATAAATTAATAAATTTTGATATTGAATTAGGGAGGAATTAGTTATGTTTTTGCCATAAAAAAATCAGAAAATGCGAATTTTTCCATTATATTTTTAAATATGATGGTATGCCTTAAATTTACCCGTTTAGAAATCTTCAAATTTAGGGCTTTTGGTTATTGCTCTTTCAAAACTTCATATGTTTTTTTAGGCTCGCTGCAAATAAAAACGAGTTTTCTATTTACATTGAGTTTAAATAGTAGTTGTATTTTTTATGATTTTTGTTTTTTTACCCATAAATTGATTTTTGCCAGTGTTTTAAACTAAAAAAGCAGTTTAGATATTTTATAATTTTGCTTTTTAAGTAAAAAGCCGAAAAACCGGACACTTTTTTAAGATTATCTCACCCAACTGGGAAACTCGGGAATATCACGGAAAAACGGCTTTGACTGACTAAATGAAAATAATTAATTGTTTTTTTGTTCAAAAAAGCAAAAAAAGCATGCGAAAAATAATCACATGCTTTTTAATTTTGGATAAAATATTTAAAATTTGACTAAAAATCGATATTAAATATTTTTTTACCTAGACGAATATACTCATCAATTTGACTTTCAAGAAGTGTAAACGCTTGACGGTACATTTTTGGATCGCTAAGATCAACGCCAGCTTGTTTGAGAATTTCACTTGGTCAATCAGAGCCACCTTTTGAAAGGAAATTTTCGATGTAATTTTCTATTGCTGTTTTTCCTTCTTTTTTGTATTTCTGGAAGAAAACATTAGCAGCAAGATAACCAATTGCATATTTATAAACATAATATCCATAATAATAATGAGGAACAATTACACTATAAATAAAGGATTTTTCGTCAATTTCATCATCATTTGGTTTATATTTTTTAATTATTTGTTCGTAAACCTTAACAAAATCATCATATGAACCAGTTAGCTCACCACTGTCCATTTTATTATATAAAGTAGCCTCATAATCAGCCCAAATAACTTGGCGTTGAACTGTTGAAATAAAGGTTGAAATTTTTTGGAAAACAATATCGAATTTGAGCTTATCATCATCTTGATTTTTCAAAAGATAATCATCAACCATTAATTCGTTAAAGATTGAAGCTATTTCGGCAAGAAAAATTGGGTATGAACTGTTGTGATAATCTTGGTGTAAATCAGAATAATAAGAATGAAGTGAATGTCCTAATTCGTGAGCTAAAGTATGAACTGAATTAATTGTAAAATCAAAGTTCATAAGAATATATTTTTTTTCAAGACCGTAAGATCCACCAATTGAATATGCTCCAGAACGTTTAGAAGGCACGTAGTGATAGTCAATTCAACGATCTGAAAAGGATTTTTTAACAATCTCTACATATTCTTCGCCCATTGGTTCTATAGATTTAAGGACAATTTCTTGGGCATCTTCAACAGAATAATTATCTTTAATCTCAACAAGTGGAACTAAACGGTCTCAATGATTCATTTTTGTTCCAAATTTTGCTTTATAAAATTGTTTTTGAGCATGAAAAAATTTATCAAAAATTGGAAAAGCAGCAGCGACATTACTAAATAAGTTTTGCAAATTATCTTCTAAAAACCGATCAGAAGACAAGCAAGCTTGAATTAATGAAGGGTAATTTCTTGTCTTTGCATCAACTGAGGCAGATTTAATATGTTGATAAAATAAATTTGCAAAAGTATTTTTATGTTCCAAATAAGCTGAATAATAATTTTGATAGGCTAATTGACGAACATGAGGACTTCCGGTTTTTAAATAATTAAAGTAATTTGTCGAATTAAGTGGTAATTTATCACCTTTTTCATCGATAATATCGGCAAATTTAGTTTCTGAATTTGAAAGAATTGAGAAAATTTTATAAACTGAAACTTCACCAAAAGATGTTTTTGTAAGATATTCTTCAACTTGATCATCAAGTTTGTGTTTTTTATTATCAAGTCGATAATTTAAATCTTTTAAATAAGGTTTTACGCGTTCATCATTTATTCAGTTGCGAATTTTTTCTTCATTTTTGTAAAAAATAACATCAAGTGAACCTAATTTAGCCTCAAATTCTGACATTAAGAAAGAAAATTTTTCATTAAGTTGGCTAAAAACAGGGCTAACAACATTTGTGCTTATGTTGTTTGAAATGTAATTATAAATTTTGTTATATTTAATTCCAAAGTCTTCTTCAAGTTTTTTAAAATGAAGAAAATTTTCAACATTATCAAATTGTTGATCCTTCATTTCAATTAATTTTTGCGAAATTTGGACTATTTCGGCAAAATTCTCCTCAACTGTTTTACCTTCAAGTAAAACTTCTAGGTCAAAACGATGCTTTTCAGGAATTTCTGAGTATTTTTTAAATTGCATTTCTTCTCCTTTGCTTTTGTAAAATTTCGCCCTTAACTTCAAATATTACATACATATAATTTAATTTAAGGAAAAATTAATTTTAGAATATAATTGTACCTTATTTTTTCAAAATTCAAATCCTAAAAAATAAAAAAATGTTATAATTAACTAAAAGAAACACTTGGAGGGTGACAATGATTTTTTTGACAAAAAGAGGCAAAATTGTTCTCTTGGCTGCCACGCCTATAATTATTATTCCGGTTGCTAGCGCTCTTAATCAATATTTAACATCGCTAAATTTTCCGGCTTTTGAAAACACATATTCAAACTCAAGTCCATCAACAATTGCCAAAAACGAAATCGATAAAGATCTAAAATTCAATTCTCCAGTTACAAATGCAATTTTTAAGCAAAAAGAAGAGACTAAACCTAATCAAACTCGAAAAATTGAAGATACAAAACAGCCAATTATAATAAAAAACCCTGAAAAAGTTGAACAAAAAAAGCCAGAAATCGCCGCTCCACAACAAGCGCCAACTTTAAAACCAAAATTTGCACCTCAAAGTGCAACTTCAGGTCCAAATTTAATAGTTGGTACTGAATTAAATCGCCTCACCCAACTCGCCTTACAACGAAAAGCATCAGGATTTAGTGCAGAAATTAAAAAACTCGAATCTCGTATTGCTAATATCGATGCACAAGTAAAAGAAATAAATCGCTATTATGACGAAGAATATAATAGAAATAATGGTGATGATGCCCCTGGTTCACGAAGAAGTTGAGAAGAAGGACGCAGACTTAGTTTGTATTCCTGTGAGCCTGCAATTGATTGTCCAGCAATTCGGCTTGATCAAAATAAAGCCGAATTAGAGCGTCTAAGACGCGAAGCAGCTAACCCAAAACCCTTAACTGCCGAGGAAATTGAACTTGTAAAACAAGGTTTGTTACCTGATGCTGACAATCCTTATGCTTGAGGTTATGATGATGAGGCTAAAAATCCAACGCTAAATCGGCTAAAAGCTGAAAATCTTAGCCGAGTTTTTAACACTCCAAGTTATTATTCTCGAGTTTCTAGTTCAATTTCAAGCCTTGAATACACTGGTTGGACAAAATCTGACGTTTCAAATGAATTTTCAAACATTTTTATAGAAAACGGTGTCTCAGGTAATTCAATCAAAATTTACCAATACACCCCAAATGAACAAAACGAAGACCGCGCTAATCGAAGTCCAATAAAAGCAATTGTTCTAAATGCCGATGATGCTAATGCTTTTGATAAATTTCAAAAAATAATGAACCAGGCAATCAAGCAAGACAATAAAATCCAAGCTGTTGTCCTTCAAAATGTTGGTTCCCTTAATTCATTGCAAAATATTGATCCAATTCTAAAAGCAATTCCTCCTTCAGTTATTAAATTGACTTTATTTTTAAATAATCCAGCGGCAACTCGCGGACTAAGAGGACTTGAAAATGTCAAATTAAAAGAATTAGAACTCTATTCAGATTCAAATGCGGTTTCACAACATTGATCAATTAATCCAAATGCATTGAAAAACGTTGATTTTATTAGTTTTGACTATCAAAATCAGTTTAATGTTACTAAAAATTCAGGCGAAAAACTGCCTTCATCAATAATTTTTAACACACTTCGGTTTGACAAGGGTGATGATGTTGCTAAAATCAACGAAGGTCTTGAAATTGTTTTTAATTCCAAAATTAACCAACGTGTTTTTCAAGGTAATTTTGGTGGCAAAGGTGGTTGACCGACTTTTTTAGATTTTTCTGATACAAATATCAAAACTCTAAAAGGAATTTGGTTTGACGAACTTAACCGTGTTTATAATATAAATGTTGAAAATTGACCTGAACCTTTTGCAAAAGAAAATTTTAAAGGCAATCGAACTTTAAAATTCAAACGAATGATTTTTCAGCCCGACATTGTTGGCGGGGCAGATGCTTATGTTGTTGATATTTCTGATTTTGACGGCGCCCAATTTAGTCAGCGGTTAGCTTTTGGCGATCCACCTCCACCACCAACTGAAATTCAATTTAAGCGAAATGGTCAAGAAATTTACGGAATTCCTCTTTATTTAAAAGGTCAAAATTTAACTGGAGATGCAAAAAACCAACTTGAATCTTTCATTAGGGCAGCAAATGCTAATGGACAAAGACGAATTACCCAAATTTATGTCGAAAATGATGGGTTAAAATCTCAACTTGGCGGTCAAATTGGAAATGTTTTAATCCAGACTAAAATTGCTAACCAAAATAGTGAAGAAGAAGGAGACAGCTATGAAGTTGAGGTCTAAAATTTTATTTTTGTTACCTAGCATTTTACCAATTATTGCTATTTCATGTGCTAATGTTGACTCTAATTTAAAAAGTATTAGTGATGTTGAAAAATCTTTAACTGATCTAAAAAATAAATTCGACTCTTCGCAAAATAATAGTTCAGAAAACCTAAATAATTTACTTACAAAAATTAACGAAGAAATTCAGAATTTAAAAAAAATTTTAAATTCTGATAAATTAGGCAAATTCAACCAAGAATCAGAAAAAATCCTATCAAAACTAAGCACTTTTTCTGATAATGACTTACAAAATCAAGAAAAAAATGCGGAATTTCAAAAGACTTTTTCCGAACTTGTTAGTTTAGTTCAAAATCAAAAAGAAACTCCAAAACCGCAAAATCCAAGTCCAAGTCCTAACCCAAGTCCAAGCCCAATCCCTGATCCGAATCCAGATCCAGGTCAAAATCCAGGTCAAAATCCTAACCCAAATCCAAATCATCCTCGCCCTGAGACAGTTTCGCCTGAAAAAATTTCATCTTTAACCCCACAAGGTCAAACTTTTTCGATCTGAAGAGATAACAAACGTATTGTTGAAGACCAATATAAATATGATGACCCTAAAAAAGAACTAGAATACCATCGAAGTTTAAACAATATTTCTAGTCAAGGTGGATTTACTACCGCAAGTGTTTTACAACCTCGTCCTGAAAGTTTCAATCTTCCAAGTTCATCTGTCCTTGAAAAATTAAACCAACAGGCAAAAAATGCTAACCAGCCTTACTATCAAAATGCTCAGTTACGTGGTTTTTCTTTACCTGAAATTGGAAGTGATGGTCAAATCAAAGGTATTTTAATCAATAATTTTGTACAACCTCCAGCAGTTCCGGCTTATTGAGGCCAGGAAAAGCGAACCGGCGGATCAAATCGCAACGGTTTACCGCGAGTTTTACCAAATGATACTTATCGAAAAATAGCTAAAAATTCGTTTTCTTTTGGAATAAGAAATGGTAAACAACGCGATCCTAATGACAATATTGAAAATCCTGATGCAACAAAACGGGTAGTTCGTTCGGATATGTCTTTTGGAACAGCGGCAATTCTTGACTTTGAAAAAACAGAAAATGGATCTTATCCACTAAAATGATTTTTCATAACAAATGCTCACGTTGCCGGAAGTTTGCGACTTGCAAATGACGTGCCGACTGACAAATTTCAAGTCTGAGGCCGTGATGAGTCAAATTATAGTGAACAGTTTCGCCAATATAACACTTGAACAATTACTCTGAGAAAACTAAAAAATACAACTCCAGTTCATTCAAAATTGCCAACATCAATTGGCGAAGGATTCGAGACTTATTATGATAGCGAAGAAGTTCGCGTTAAGGAATTAGAAGGTAATTTATATAATAACGGTCGGGATGGCCAATATGAACGTGACTCCCTACTTGTCAACGAAACGCCAAAAAAACCTTTAAATGTGCGTACAATTGTAATTGGAACAAACGCGCTAAAGTCTTCACCAAAAGACTTTTCTTCACAAAAAGTGTACCAAAATATTGAAGAAGTTCTTGATTTTGCCGTTGTTGAAGTTAATTTTGACAACGAAACTCAAGCAAGAAAAATGACTCAAGACTATTTTGATGCAGCTCAGCAACAAAATCATTATCAAGGCCGTGAAGAAAACTTCCTTGACCCTAAAGTTTATGAAAAAATTCCGCCAACTGATTTCTACGGTTTTGGTTGGCCTTCAACACAAAATGAAAGTCAAAGAACGCTTGATCGTTATGAAAATGCAGCTGATTTTGCCACCAGACGCTTCCAAGTTTCACCTTGATTTAATAAATCTGAAAATCTTTATTTTAATAACAACCCTCAAGACAAACGTTGAGAAAAAGGTGGCGAATTTGCTTGAACTCGCTCATACCGTTCTTTTGTAAATTTACCCGGAATTACCGACTATTTTATTACAAATCCAACGCTAACAAGTTCGTATTTTGAAATTCAACACGCACCTAATGAAAAAGGTGATGTTTCAAGTCCTTATTTGATTTCAGGGCAAGGCTTTTTAATTGATAATTTTGCCTCTGGTGGTGGAGTTAGTGGAACTTCAATTCGCGACAGCAATGAAAAAGTTTACGGACTCCAATTTGCTTCTGATAATGCTGCCTCAGCGGCTTTTGTTCTGGCTTTACGTTCTTATGGATATGACTATAAAGGTTATTATGGAAAATATAATTTACCTGCTTATGATATAATTTATGGGTCAAAAAACCAATTTAAGTCCTATTTTGATGCAATGTTACAACTTTATGGCAATAATTCTGACAAAAAATTAAAAACTAACTTATTTCCAGATGGCTTTAGCGAATCAACACGAAAAGACGTTTTTGCCTCAAAGTCTAATGTTGTTAATTTGCCAGAAGAAATTCAAAAACGCACATATTCACGGGTTGTATCAAAAATTGAAGAGGGCAACTAAGTTTCTAAACTAAAATTTTTCACTATAATTAGGTATGATATTATTATTTTTTTATAAAGTTGGACTTTCATGAAAATAGCAAGACATTGTGTCATTTTGAACAATTATATTAAATTTTCAAACTCCTATTTTATTAGAAAGGGAGAAAAAGGACTGCAAATTCTTGCACTTTCTATAATTTCAGTGGTTTTTCTTATCATTTTTGCAATTGGGGCTGGCTTACTTTGAGACAAAAATATATGATGAGTAGGCCCTGCAGCATTTTGACCCTTACCCTTTGTTTGAGTTTATTTTGTTTTAGGTCTTTTTCTTAGAAAAAAATTTGTTGATTATTTTGATAATAATTCCATTGCTAAATCTATAAAATTTTTAAAATTATTTTTAATAAGCAGGCTAAGTTTTGGACTTTTGCATAAATTAAAAGATGAAAATTTTGACAAATATTATAAAAAAGCCAATGAATTAGCAAAAATTAACCCTTTAATTGTTTTTTGCGGACCTTTTGCCGAAAGTATGACTTTTTTAAAATCAGGCCAAATTAGTAATATAGATTTTTGTACAACTTCTAATTTACGTTATGATTTAGGGATTAAAAAAACAAAAGTTCTTGATAATAAACAAATCACTGATCCTTATGATATATCAATTAAAAGTGAAGAATTTAGTTTTATTTTTGTACCAAAAAAATATCAAACAACTGTTGAAAATTTAACAATAACCTCACCAGTTTACCAAATTGCAAATAAAATTAACAAATTTGTATTGCTTTCAAATATAAAGAATTTAAGTCAAAATTATGAAATTGAATTCAAAAATACTATAAATGATTTAAAAGAAATTTCCAAATTTAATTTACCTTTTACAAAAACTAAACTTTTTCAATGCTATTTTGATGCAATTTTGCAAAAAAGCCAATATATTTTTGTTTTAAACCAGGACAAAATACTGAATAATATTCAAAAAGTTGATTTAAATTTACTCATTGAAAATTTCACTGAAAACATCGAGTTAACCTTGGAAAATCCGTTTTCAAACTATGGAAAACCTTTGAAAATTTCAGTTTTGGAATTAATAAAAGAGCTTGAGAATGACACTAAAATTAAAAATTTACGTCTTGCGTTTGATAATGATTTTTATAAATTTTTTAACGATATAATTTTACCCGATCCTCACTATAAATCTGACTCGCCATTGCTCGAATTTAGCTCAAAAGACGAGTTTAATATTTTCAAAGAAAAACTCGGAATAAGCAATTTATCACTAAATTATTTAAGTCCAAATTTAGTATTTTCATATAAAAATGATCGTAGCATTGATATTAGACATATTTTTGCAATTTTTATTGCTAAGAAATTTAAGGAACTAGAAGAAAATGAAAAATAATTATCAAAAAATTTCCTTATATTATAAATCAACAAGTACCTTTGCATAAATCATTTTTCGTTGATTTATTTTAGCAATAGTTGTGGGACTAATGGCCGCCGGAATTTTATTTTGGAATCTTTATGACCTTCCGGTTCCTCCATATATTTATATTTTTATTCCCCTTTGCATTTTGGTTGTCCCTTTGTTTTTACAAACATTAATAAATTCTATTTATTTTTTTGTTAGTCCAAAAATTCTTGGCAAGCTATTAGAAAAAAATTGGTTTTTGTGACTAAGTACAAAATTAATGAAAAAATCTTGGAAAAATATGACAGAAATTTTATTACACCACGTTGACTAAAAAATTTTTAAATAGCTGAGTTTGTCAGTTTGATGGCAAAAATTCACTTTTTATTGAATATAAATAAGCGAAAAACACCGGTAAATCGGTGTTTTTTGATGCTAAAATCTTAATCTTTATTATTTTAAACTTTGCCTTTTGCAAAAAAAAAAAAAAAAATGCTTGGTCTAAAATAAAGTTATGTTATAATTAGCATCACTTAAGAATAATTAATAAATTTTGATATCGAATTAAGGGGGGGATTAATTATGTTTTTTGTCGTAATAAAATAAGATAGTGCGAATTTTCCGTTATGTTTTTAAATATAATGGAATGCCTTAAATTTGACCGTTTAGAAATCTACAAATTTATGGCTTTTGGTTATTGTTCTTTCAAAACTTCATATGTTTTTTTAAACTCAATGCAAATTAAAACGAGTTTTCTATTTGCATTGAGTTTAAATAGTAGTTGTATTTTTTTATGATTTTTGTCAGTGTTTTAACTAAAAGAGGTAGTTTAAATATTTCATATTTTGCTCTTTAAGTTAAAAATGCCGTAAAACTGGAAACTTTTTTAAGATTATCTCATCAAACTGGGAAACTCGGAAAAAATTGGTTTTTGTGACTAAGTACAAAATTAATGTCAAAACATTGGATAAATAAGGCGGAAATTTTACGCTACGTTGACTAAAAAAATTTTCGATAAAAATACTTATTTATTATAAAAAAAGTTATATAATTATTTATGCAAATAATTATATACGAGGTCATTATATAAAAATGAAAGCATTAGTTTATCGTGGTGATCACAGTATCGCCCTCGAAGATGTTGACAAACCAGTTATACAAAAACCAACAGATGCAATTGTTAGAGTTACCAAAACAACTATTTGCGGTACAGATTTAGGAATTTTTAAAGGTAAAAATCCCGAAGTTGCCTCAGGTAGAATTTTAGGTCACGAAGGTATTGGTATTGTTGAAGAAATAGGTTCAAGTGTTTCTAATGTTAAAGTAGGTGACAAAGTTTTAATTGGCTGCATAACTCCATGTGGTAAGTGTGACAACTGCCGTGTACAGTTATATTCTCACTGCCGTGAAGCAGAAGGTGGTTGAAAATTCGGTTACATGATCAACGGAACCCAAGCCGAATATGTAAGAGTTCCTTTTGCCGATAATAGTTTATATAAATATCCTGATACAATTTCTGACGAAGTAGCTGTTATGTTATCAGACGCGCTTCCAACTGGACACGAAATTGGTGTTCAATATGGTCAAGTTTCACCTGGTAAATCAGTAGCAATTATTGGTGCTGGCCCAGTGGGAATGGGAGCACTCTTAACTGCACAACTATACTCACCAGCTAAATTAATCGTGATTGATTTTGACAAAAACCGTTTAGAAAAAGCCAAAGAATTAGGAGCAACTCACACACTAGTTCCTGATGAGACATTATTAGACAAATTACACGAAATTGTTGGTCCTGATGGTGTTGATGTGGCAATTGAAGCTGTTGGACTTCCACAGTCATGAGACACTTGCCAAAAAATTGTTAAACCAGGCGGAAATATTTCTGTAGTTGGTGTTCACGGTAAAAAAGTCGACTTCAATCTCCAAAATCTCTGAATTAAAAACCTCACCGTAACAACCGGACTAGTAAATACAAACACACTACCAATGCTAATTAACGCTGTTTCAACCGGAAAACTACCAGTTGATGGACTAATTACCCACCGCTTTAACCTTTCTGATATCATGAAAGCTTATGATACCTTCTTAAATGCATCTGACAATAAAGCAATGAAAATTTTCATTGACGCGACAAAATAAAGTTATTATTTTCGTTTTATTATTTGTAAATTGTTTTGTAAGACTCGCTACTTTAAAAGTGCGAGTCTTATTTTTTTATTTTCAATTTTTAAAATAAAAAAATTTAGTTATAATTAATCTTGCTAAGAATGAATTAATAAATTTTTTGGATATTGAATTAAGTGGGGATTAATTATGTTTTTTTGGCTAAAAAAATCAGAAAAAGCAAATTTTGGACTGTGTTTTAAAGATAGTGCAATGACTTAAATTTGACCGTTTGCAAAAAAAAAAAAAAATGCTTGATCTAAAAAAAATTTTCTGTTATAATAAAGTCACTAAGAATGAATTAATAAATTTTGATATTGAATTAAGGGGGAACTAATTATGTTTTTTGTCTAAAAAATCAGAAAATGCGACTTTTCCGTCATATTTTTAAATATGATACAATGCCTTAAATTTAACCGTTTAGAAATCTATAAATTTAAGGCTTTTAATTATGGCTCTTTCAAAACTTCACATATTTTTTTAGGCTCGCTGCAAATAAAAACGAGTTTTCTATTTGCATTGAGTTTAAATAGTAGTTGTATTTTTTCTTTCATTATGGTTAGATTTAGAATTCAGTGTTTTTGCTTTGATTGTTATTTTCCTGGGTTTGCCAGTTTGATGGCAAAAATTAAGACAAAGGGTTGAATTTAACACTTCAAATCAACAAATCATGTTTAAAAATCCGATAGTGTTCCTAGTGAACCAAATATTTGAAATAGGTAATTAACTTTTGCCAAAAAAAGTTAAAAAAGTGCCCAAAACTAAACCAGGACACTTTTTAAAGATTATTTCATCAAACTGGGAAACTAGGAATAAAAAAATTTCCCCTAAACTTAAGGTGAAATTTTACTTTGTGATTTGAAGTTTTTAGACTTCCTTTTTAGCAAGATCATCAACTGAGCCGATAAAGGCGAATTCTGATGGGGAAATATCTAAAAATTCACCATCAATAATTCGAATTACTGAGTCAATTGTTTTTTCAAGTGGAACATAAACTCCAGGTTCTTTAGTAAAGGCAGCGGCCATAAAGAAATTCTGGGTGAAAAAGTTTTCAAGTTGAAGCGCTTTACGAACAATTATTTTACTTTCAGCATCAAGTTCATCAAATCCAAGAATCAAAATAACATCTTCTAAGTCTTTGTATTTTTTCATAATTGACTTAGCGGCAATAATTGCATTAAAATGTCTTTCACCAATAACGTTTACCGAAACTGAGTTTGAGGTTGAAACCAAAGGATCGAAAGCTGGGAAAATATTTCTTGACATTTTATCACGTGAGAGTACAAATGAAGAATCAAGGTGAGTAAAGAGCGAAATAGCCGCTGGATCAGAAAGATCGTCCATTGGCAAGAAAACAGTTTGGAACGAAGTAATTGAACCATTTTCATTTTTATAAAGGCGATCTTCAATAAAAGAAACATCAGAGTCCATTGTTGCATGGTAACCACCGATTGAGACATTTTTTTCAAGGGCACTTGAGACTTCATTAGTAGCCTGGATAAAACGGTAAATGTTGTCAATAAACAAAAGCACATCTTCTTTTTCGTAGTCACGAGCATATTCAGCAGCTGTAACTCCCATTGGCACAATCATTGAACGTGCGCCAGGAGTTTCGTTCATTTGGGCAACAAACATTGTTGATTTTGACATTAAATTTGACTCTTGAAGTTCTAAGAATAACTCAAGACCTTCACGGGAACGCTCACCCGAACCAACAAAAATTGACGAAACTTTTTGTCTTTGTTTTGAAACGTTAAAAATTATTTCCTTCATCAAAACAGTTTTACCAACTCCAGCACCACCAAAAATTCCAATTTTATAACCTTCAAAAATAGGTACAAAAAAATCAAGCGCTTTAATTCCAGTTTCAAGCAATTTGTGACGAACATTAAAATTTTCTTTGGTAACATTAACTGTTGAATTAATTGGAATTGTTTTTGGCTTAAATTGGGCATTATTTTGTGATTGGGCTAAAATGTTAAAAACTTGATTTTTAGCAGTAGAACCAACTGGAACTTGTAAAAAAGTTAGTGTATTGACAACTTGGTGACCAACGGCAATTGGCTGAGATTTAGCAATCACAATTGCCCGAACTGTATTTGCATCTAAAATTTTTTTAATAACCAAAACTGTCGTATTTTGGTGCATTGTTAGAGCTTGTTCAAGTTGAATTTTATCAAGATCAGTCTGAAATTTAATTTCAGCAACATTAGTTCAAATTTGGGAAACAAAGCCAATCATTTTTATCTACCTCCGATATTTTGGGCTTTTTGCATTATTGAATCAAGTAATGACTGCTCCATTTTTGGAAATGCAAGCGGAACTTCGAGTTGAGTATTTGTTGTTTTTTCCAAAAATTGGTTAACTACTGTTGCAAAATATGAACCAGCGAGCTGATCGTCAATAAATTCATTATTTGTGTATTTGGCAAAAATTTGTTTGGCAAACGGATCAGTTTCAATTAAGGCCTGAACAAAATTCACCACTTTTGTAGGATCAGCAACATCTTTTAAAAGACCTCAAGAAATTATTTTTATTCCCATTAAAACACTTGTTGGTGAATAATAAGAATAACCTTTTTGAACTAAAAACTGCTCAACTTGTGATCCTTTAAAAAGTAAATCTGAAGTTTCTTTATTAAGGTCATAGTCTAATTTTGCCAATTTAATTTGCTTTTGGTAGTTATAGTATAATGATGAAATTTCTTTTGAAATTGCACGAATATTTTTTGCTTGAACTGATGAACCTGTCCGCGAAACACTAAGCCCAATATTTACTGCAGGAATTTTACCTTCGGCAAAAAGTGCTGAAGAAGTAATAATTTGACCGTCAGTAATTGAAATTACATTTGAAGAAACAAGTGCGGTAATATCATTGTCGACAGTTTGAAGAATTGGCAAGGCTGTAATTGATTTTCGCCCAATAAAACGACCGGAACGCTCTAAAAGTTTTGAGTGGGCAAAGAAAATATCAGCCGGAAAAGCTTCTTTTCCAATTGGCTGATTAGTTAAAAGGGCAACCTCACGCCAAACACTTGCATGTTTAGAAAGATCATCAAAAACAATAACAACATCGTAATTATAACTAAGATTTTCAGCATGCGCCATTGCAAAATAAGGGGCTAAATATTGGTCAAACGGACTTGTTGAAGCTGCATGAAGAACGATTGTGTTATTCATTGCCCCATTTTTTAAGAGATCATGGTATAAAGAGACTAAATTTTGCCGTTTTTGACCAATTGAGACATAAATACATTTTGTTGTTGGCGAGTTTTTCTGGTTAATAATTGTATTAATTCCAATATGTGTTTTTCCAGTTTGACGATCGCCAACAATAAGTTCACGCTGTCCAAATCCAATTGGGTTAAAAAGATCGATTGACAAAATTCCGGTATAAACTTGACGATCAAGCAATTGACGTTGTAAAACACCGGCGGCAGTTGCAAAAGCTGAATGACGATAAGTTAAGAAAGTTTGTGGTCTGACTGATTTTGGTTCAATTATATTACCAGAAAGATCGATAATTTTCCCAAAAAATTCCATTGAAGTGGCAACACGGTCAAAATCAGGTAATTCAACTAGTTCGTCATTAATTTCAACTTTACCTTTTTGGTTGTTAAAAAGTAAATAAGCTTGCATGTATGAGGCTTGAATTACTACCGCTTTAATTTCGGGTTTATTTTTAATTTGAAAAAATTGCTGTTCTTTTCAGTTGTATTGTCCTTTAACTAAAATAACATAGTCTAAAACTGAGGCGACACGTAATGACATTATTTTTCTCCTTGTTCTTGATTTTCAGAATTATTTTCAACTTTTTTTAATTGATTTTTTTTATAAACTAGCAATCTTGAAATTACAGCAATTGAGACTAAAATTACTGAAAGTGTCCCGACTATTAAATAAGCAAGATTATTTGCTAATCATTGACTTTGCTGTTCGCTGTTGAATTGTTCAATAAGTGCTGAAAAATTCTGAATTGGATCAGAGTTTTGTTGAGAGTTATTTATTGAAGAAGATCCTTGATTTGCCTGAGGTTTTTCGTCAAAATAAGCAACATGACCTAATATTTGGTTTAAAAGATTGATTTGGCGCCCAAGTTTAGTCATTGCCACAAATTGATTAACTAAATTAGAACTTATTTTGTTAGACTCATTATGAAAAAGGGCAACTTTTTCGTGTGCCTGAGCAAAATAACGGTTAATATCTTCGCGAGTTAAGTTTAATTTTTTGAGATTTTCGTCAAATTGTTTTTCTTTTTGCTCGGCAGCTGCTTTGTCAACTGCATTTGGTTTTGCCAAATATTGGAAAAATTTATCTTGAAGAACAATTAGATTTAAAAAATAAATTAAATAATAATGAGACCAAGCTTTATTATTGTCAATTTCTGATTTTTTTAAGTATGACAAAAACTGAAATTGTGAAGCCGAAAAAACCGTTGCATTAGAAGAATTTATATAATCTTGGGCCAATTTTTTCTGAGCATCAAGAAAATCTTGGTTATAAAAAACTTTAGTTAATAGATAAAAGAAATTATAAATTGTTGTCTGTGAACCTGGAGAATAATAGCGAATTTGGTCAAAACTAAACTGGTCTTGAATATTCAATGTTGAAAAAAACTGGTCAATTACAGCAGTTACACCTAAATTTGAATTGTATAAATTTGTTGTTATTGCTTGTATTTGTGCCGGAGTTGCCCCTTCAGGAAAATCAGTGTAATGGGGAGTATCATAGACTTTTTCGGCTTTTGACTTGTCAGCCGGATCACGAACTTGATTAACAAAGTCAACAATTTTTACTTTTGCGTTAATTTTGTTCCCATCAAGCGAAACTGATTCAATAAAGTATTTAAAACGTGAATTTAACGGATTTAAGAAGAAAAAAATGTTATTTTTTTCTTCTTGTGATGTTGCTGGATTATTATAAAGTTGAACTACTTCATTAAGCGGCCTACCTGCATACTGAGGAGCAATAATTGGCGGCAAATCGGGAGCAATTCGCACTTCAAATTCAGGTTTTTCGGCCACATCAGGCGGATTTTGGTTAGTAATTTTTTTAATTGCAAAATTAATTTGTTCTTGGGCTGATTGAGATGAACTTGGATTTGGCAGTTGATTTAAAGTAAAATCAAGTAAAAGTGACTGTTTTTCAAAGTAGTTTTTAATTCAGTCATTTCAAGAAGTTATTCCTTCTTTGCCAATTGGTTTACTTGCTAACAAAAGGTTTTCTTCAGTATCAGATTTGTCGGCAAATTTGTCAAGGTTAAAATTCTTTTTATAAACAGGAAACTCTTCTTCTTTAAAAAGATATTGTTTATATTGGGATGTAAGTCCTTGAAAATAAGTCTTAATTCGGTTTTCAAAATCTTTACCTTTGAGCGTGTTTGGAACTTCTGTTACTTTTGACGTTTTAACATTATTTATTTTTTCATAATTATCATCGTTGTTAGTTCCTCATTCAAGACCTTGGTAGTTTTCTTTGTCAAAACTAACATCACCACGTTTTAGTTTTAGATTATTGGCAAAAGCAAAAGGGCTAATAATATTAAGACCAAATTGACTTGGATTCTTTTTTAGACCTTCACGGTTTCGCTTAAAATAATCACGAAGTTGAATTCAGAAAAAACTTTGCTGTAGTTTTTCTTCAAGATTATCACGAGTTTTTGAAGCAATATCAGCAAGTTTAATTTTAATATCTTCATCAACTTTATCAATAAATTGGTCAATTAATGATTCTTTTTGGGCTTCTCAGTATGCTTTGTTTTGCCTTAGATCTTCTTCAGTAATTGGCTCAGCCTTTTTTTCACTTGTGCCTGCTGAGGATTGTCCGCCAGAATTTTGTCCAGGATTTGCTGGTGGATTTGCAGGATCTGGGGCAGTTTGTTGAAATTCAACAACAGCAGGACTAAAAGTTGAAGCTGATGAAAGGAAAAATAAAGATGAAATTGAAAAGACTGATAAAATAGGCGCAAAAACTAGTTTATTTTTTAATTTTTTAGACATGATTCACCTCGGTTTGAACTAAAAAAAACAGTTGCATCAAACGGTTTTGTTCATTTTCTTGTTTGGCAAGCATATAATTATTATACAATTCTAAATTTGAGCTAAGCTCTAAATTTGCTTGCATTTGCAATTTGTGCAAAAGTGTGTTTTTGCTTTTTTGATTTGATTTTTTCTGAATATAATATTCTTTTTTATCAGTTTTATAAAAAATCAAATCATCATAAAGTCGAATAGAAGCGCTGTTTTCTAAGGAAAAAAGTAATGATTTGTGGGCAAAAAAATAAAAAACCCCGAAAGAAATTTCGATTTTTATGAGCGAAAAATCAAGATTTGAGACAATAAATGGTTCAAGTGGTGCAAAATATTTTTCCTGTTCGATGTTAATATATATTTTGCAATCTTTAAAATTTATAGTTTTATTTTCAGGGGTCAAAATTCGGAAATTTCAAAGTTGTGATTCCATTTAAAAAATTCCTTTCGGTTTGCTCTTAATCAAGTTTAGCTCCTCAATTTCTAGCTCACGTTCAATTTTTAAAATTGTTGTCTTAAGACGTAAAATTTTCTCCTCGATTTCTTTTAAAAGGGTATTTTCGTGAATAAGTTTATTTTTATAGACGATAAATTGCGACTCAAGTAGCAAAACCTGCACTGATGTTGCAAAATATGTTTGAATCTGGGTTTGGTAAAATTCTTCAAAATTAGGGAAAAAACGGACTTTATCAAGGTTAGCTTTGAATTTGTCAATTGTTTCTTGCGTTGTTTCCATTTTAAATTCAAATTGGTTCAAAGGGAAAATTGTTGCAATAAAATTAGGGATTTTATTTGAATAAACGGCCATTTTTACTGATGAAAACTGACGAGTTTTGAGCCCATATTCAATAACTTGACCAATTTTTACTGAATTTTCAAAGGAATTGTCTAAATTTTCAAAACTAGTTATGATTTTCATATTGTTTTTCTTTGCAAAATTAATTGCCCGAACACCAAGAGGAACAATAAAATCTTTTTCAGTATAGTTTTCTAAAATTTTAGCTTCAATTTGATCAAAAAAGTTTTGCGTATATTTTTCATTTGATGAAGGATAAATTCAAAGATTAATATTTTGACGGGCAAAAGCTTTTTTTGTTAGTAGTGACAATTTTGCGCTAAATGATCTTTGTGGACTAAATTGGGCAAGTAAAAACTGGCCAATCAAGAAAAATTCATAAACATTTCTTATAGTTCTTAAAAGAAGGTTGATTTGGATTAGAGAAATATTACGATTTAAGGAAACTAAATCATAAATTTTGATAAAATTATCTCTTTTTTCCTTTTTTTCATTTATGTTCATAATCTAAAACTCCCAAATTAAAGTATTTATCCTTTTTTATTTGGTTCCTTTTGATCTTCTAAACTTGATGCCAAAGAAACTTCGCTGAAAATAACTTTAAGCGTTTTTGTTTGCGGATCTAAAAAAACAATGCATCCTTCGACAACTTCAACAAAACGGCTTTTGTTAGCAATAAAATCTCAAGCAAGCGTATTTAGATTCCCAAGAAGTGCTGAAAATCTTGAATCAGAACTATCTGAATAAAAATTACTTGCTCTAACATTTGAAGACTCAACCTGAGCAATTATCGGAACAAGCCCTTTTGAACCAAAACGGCTTGAGCGCTGTCAAGAAATAACGAAATTTTTAAATACTAATTCTGTGGTTGACTTATAAGAGTCAACAACTTTTTTTTGGTATTTTTCCTTCATTGAGGATTTTGCTTTTTGCGAAGATACAAGCAGAGTTAAATTCATTAGTGCATCAAAACTAATAAAATTGGGATGATTAATTAAATCATAATAGTCGCGAAATTCTGTTTTTGTATCAATTTGGGTTGGATTTGCTTGCTTTTTCTTTCCTAAAATTTTCATGATTTGTTCCTTATTTTTTAACTTTTAGATTTGGAGTCTTAGATCTAAGATGATTCTATTTTTTCATTTTCAACTTTTTGATTTTGATCTTGAGATGATTTGTTTTTTGTTGTTAGAATTAAAGTATTTTTACCAATTGCAATAAATAAATTTGTTAAAACAAAAATTGCTAGTAAAAGAGTTAAAATCCCAAGAAAATAGAAACTATAGTCAATATAAAAAACTGACACTAAATCTTTTTGGTAGTCTTCTGGCTTAACTTGCGAAACGGTTGATGTATAAATATCAATATTTAATAAATAAATGAAATTAAAAATTGTGTATAAAATAATAAAAAAACTTACCATTAATTTCATCCAAAGTGGAAATTCGGGTTTAATTCTAACAAGAGCAAAATAAATGGTAAGGAAAAATACTAACTGAGTTGAGTTTATCCAAATTGTCTCATGAACTGAATAACTTAAATATGAGACAACAAAACTTACAATAAAAGATAGCAGAATAAAAATGAATGGGAGAGTGTTTAATTGATAATCTTTAATTTTATTTTTTAGTCGGGTAAGATTTAAAACAAAATAAAGAATTAATAAAACAACATGAATCGAAATACCAATTATTGTAGGCAAATAATTGGGCACAATATTATTTCCAAAAGGAAGAAACTGAACAAAATTACTTATCGAATAAACAGTTATATAAACACTATAGATAAAAATTCCAATAGCAATAAAAATTAAAACAGAAAGCGCTGGCGTATATTTTTTAAGTCGAATAAAACTTTGACGGTAAAAATAAATTTGCGGACTATAATATAATAAAGTTAATACTAAAACTCCCATTAAAATTGCAATTAAAATTAACGAATTAGTTAGTTTTGCTACTTCTGTGATGAAAGTATAAATTCAATTTGCAACTGGATTGTCATAAGTAACGGTCGAAACTGATGAGTTTTCAGGGGTCGAAAACACCATTGAAGCAAAAATTCCAAATAAAGTACCTGATGTAACAATTGCTGACGCCAAACTTATATGCTTAAAAGTAAAAAGCTTTTTATAATCATAGTTAATTTTGTCATCTGTTCTTCCAAGTCAAAGTCAAAGGGAATAATCAAGTAAAATATAAATAAAAATTTGGGCAGAAATGCCAAGAATATGGCTCCATTCTGTCGTTAGTCAAGCAAAATAAACAACGAGATTGACTAATGAAAGGAAAAAATATACTGATAAAATTATGTATTTATGCATCTTATTTTTCAGGCCGAAAAATTTTAAGCCTTTAAATAAAAAGATAATACTAAAAAATAACAAAAAAACCGATCTTGCAACTCTTGGAGCAATAAATTCGCGAATTTCATCATCAATAGGATTAAAAATTAGCGAAATACTTGAAACCCTTGAAATCGGGGCGTTTTGGTCAATATCTACTATGTTCAGGAATGATCGACGGGCGTCAAAGAAAATTGCCGTGCTTAGCCCAAGTAAAAATAGAATAAAAAGGACGCGAAGAAAAATACGCACTAAATTCTTCTTGTCTTTTTTAGCTGGTTTTGCATTTAAGCCATAAGCCTCAGCACTAACCGCATTCATTTTGACCTCCTTTTTCGTGTTGAAATGCTAACATTATAACCTTTTTTTTTTTTTTTTTGTTGACAAAATTCCAAAAAAATTGCCTAAAAAAATATCTAATTTAAAATAATTTTTGTTTTTAGTGTTTTACTTTATAATTTTAGAAATGGTTAAAAAATTAATATTTAGTGATATTGACGGAACTCTTTATTGCGGTGATTTTTCCGTTGATAAGGAAACAATTGATTTTCTAAAAAATAATAAAGATAACTTTACCTTAATTTTAAATACAGGTAATCCTTTGGGCTCAAGAATTTTACAAACAGCAAAACTCTTGGACATTCGTTATGTTTTGACATCTAATGGTGCTTTGTTTAGTGATTTAAAAGAGGACAAACATACTTTAATTCACGGACCAATTTCACAAAAATCACAAGAGTTTGTTTTTAAAATTGCCAGAGATTTAGATATGCAACTAAATTTTTGAACAAGCCAAAAATATTTTAGCTTTAATTTTAAAGAGCAAAATTATTCCTATTTTAATTACCCGCTTTTGGATCCTGAAAATGAGGTATTTTTTACTGATAGCCCACAAAAAGATGTAATAAAATTAGAATTAATTGGCCCAAGCCAAACTTTAGAAAAGGCTTATAAATTATTAGAAGAAGATGGCGATCTTGAAGGCGTTTTAATTAATAATATAAGTATTGAAATTGGTAAAAAAGGGACAAATAAAGGAAGTGCTGTTGAATTTGTGGCAAAAAGTTTCGGAATTGACGTCCAAAAAACAATGACAATTGGTGATAGTCCTAATGATATTTCAATGCTTGAAAAAACTAATTTTTCTTATGCAATGGCAAATGGATATGAAATTGTTAAAAAAACAGCAAAACTCAATACAAGCGCTTGTGATCAACAAGGGTTAGTTTATGCAATTAAAGACTTTTTATATCGAACAAAATTTGATTAAAAAAATTTGACTAAAAAAGTCTTTTAGTCAAATTTTTGTCAATTTTTTTGTAATTAAAATAATTAAAAAGTTTAAATTCAATTAATTTTAAATGGTTTTTTCTGTTGTTTGATTTGATAAAAATAAACAACAAGTTGGACTGCTGAAACCAAGAAACCGATAATTTGAAAAATGAATGACGAAAGATAAGCGTCATTTTTTTCAATAACAAGTAGCAAGAAAAAGTAGATTAATCAAGCAAAGTTTAAAAGAAATAAATTTAGCAAAAAAGTAAGTGGAATAAATTTAGTTGTTTTGTTTTTAATACCTAACAAAGTTTGTGGTAAAAAGGCAATATTTACGCAAAATCCGGCAAAAATTCCAAGATAAAGAGCATAAGAAGCAAGATTGCCTAAAGAAATTTTGGCCCAAAAGAAAATTCCAAGTAGTAAAATCAGTAGAAAAACTAATAATGCCCATGACAAAAAAGTGAAATTTATTAATTGTTTTCTTGTTGTTTTTGCTTTAAAAGTATAAACCTGAGTTAAAAAAATGAAAGTTAAAAGTCCACTAAATACTTGTGGAATAAAAAGTTGTAAATCACGGATTGCAAAACCTAAAAGTGCAAATCCAAAAATTCCTAAATAGTAAATTCATCAACTTAGTAATGAAACTTTTGGTGGTTTTTTTGCTAAGAAAGTATTTATTACTAAAGGTAAACCGATTATCGAAGTTAAAGATGCTGCAATTCAACCAATTATTGTTATATATGTCATATCTCCTGCCTAAAAAATGAACATTATACTACAATAATAGAAAAATAATAATTGTTACTCCAAAAAATATTAAAGTAGAAATTGAATCTGTTACAGTTGCTAAAATTGGTGCTGACATAACAGCAGGATCTCTTTTTGTTGCTTTTGCAATCATTGGAATTATTGCACCAAGAATTTTAGAAAAAATTATTACAGTTAAAAGTGAAAATGATGAGGCAAAAGAAATAATTAAAACATAATCGCGAATCGTTAAATTTGAGATTGAATTTTCGGGAATTTGCGAGTTTTTAATTTCGCCTGAGAGAGTAAAATAAATTACTAACCGTATAAAATTCAGAACCATCAAAACTGTGCCAACAATAGCTCCAACGCCAATTTCTTTTAAAAGGACTTTTGAAAAAAAGTTAGAACGATTAATTTCTTTTAGTGAAATCGAGCGGACAATTGTTGTTGCTGATTGAGAACCAGCATTACCGGCTGATCCAGAAATTACCGGAATCATTGAGACAATTGTGGTAATAAAAGATGAAAGTCCGATTGATTTAATTGAATCATTTTCGCTAATTGCATCAGTGAATTTTTGAATAATAAATTGTGACAGAGTTGAGCCAAACATTAAAATTATTAGTCAAAAAACACGTGATTTAACAATTTGGATTATTGTGGTTTTAAGATAGGAATCTTCAACTTCTTGTGGTAAAATTCCGGCTAATTTATAAATATCGCTTGTTGCTTCTTGTTTAACAATATCAATAATATCATCACTTGTAACCATCCCGATTAATCTTTGGGCGGTATTTACAACCGGTAAAACCGAAAAATCATTTTTAGCAAAAACTTCAGCGGCGTCCTCTTTTTTGTCAGTTGTTACTAAAAAAGGAACTTGAAAAACTATTTTTTCAATATTTAAATTAGGATCAGAAAAAACTATATCTTCAAGTGTGGCAGCGCCAATCATTTTTTTTTGCGAATCAACAACATAATAATAATGCACAAGTTCAGAAATATCTTTATATTTACGGATTTTTTCAAGCGCTTGGGCACAAGTTAATTCGTTTGAAAGATAAACAATATCAACCGACATGAAAGAGCCGATTTGGTTTGAATTATATTGTAAAAGTTGGTTAACTCTTTTTCTTGTATCTGGATCAATATTGCGCAAAATTCGTTTGGCAACATTGTCAGGAACTTCATCTAAAAGCTCAACAATTTCATCAGCATAAAGTTCATCAAGAAGTTGGTCCATCATCTCATTTGGCAAACTGATGACTAATTCTGATTGAATTTCAGGTGAAAAAAAGGTAAAAATTTCGCCGGCTGTAACGGTGTCTAACATTCTAAAAAATAAAAGACGCTGAAATTGACTAAATCTAGATACTTCTTCAGCTACTTCTGAAAGTGGTTTTTGGTTTGTGTATTCACGGACTTGATTAATTTTTTTATTGTTTACTAAATCAATTAACAAAGAACTTTTTGGTTCAAAATTTTGCATTAAATGTTATTTTTTAGCAGTATTTGTTTGACTTGAATTTAGTTCTTTTGTTAAAACTTCAGTAAAAGTTTCAAGATTTGTAACCTTAAAAAAATTTGCATCACGAACAATCACAACCTCACCACTTTGTTCTGAAACAACAACTGTTATTGAATCAGAAACCTCAGAAATACCTAAAGCAGCCCGGTGTCGGGCGCCATATCGGTCTTCAAGCGTTGATTCAGAAACCGAAAAATATGTTGAGGCATACAAAATTCGGTCATCAACAATAATAACTGCCCCATCATGCAATGGCGAACTTTTTTGGAAAATAGCGATTAAAAGCGAGGAATTTATTAAAGAATCAATTTTTACCCCGTCAGTACGGAGACTATCAAGAAGAATGTTACGTTGCAAAGTGATAATTGCACCAACTTTATTTTTGGATAAATATTTAACTGCAAAATAAAGTTCATAAACTATTTTTCTTTGTGTAGATATGCCTAAATCAACAAAACTACGACTAACCTTGTTTTTATGCAGTGTTTTTATATGATTGTAAACAAAAAAGACTGCAAAAAAAAGACCTAAAACTAGGGTTAATGCTGAAATTATCAAAACAACAATATCTAAATCCATAATAGCCCCTTTTTTACTTTATTTAAAATATTATATATTAATTTTTTGTTTTTGACAAACAATTAATTTTAATTATTTTTTACAGCTTTTTACTCCGAGTTTCCCAGCTTGATCAGATAATCTAAAAAATTGTCTGGTTTTGGTGACTTTTTAAGACTCACGAAAGAAAAATCTACTTGGTAATCCAAATAAAGCAAACTAAAAAAGTTAAAATTTTGACTTAAAAAGCAAAATTATGAAATTTTTAAACTGCTTTTTTAGTTTAAAATACTGACAAAAACCATAAAAAATAAAACTACTATTTAAACTCAATGCAAATAGAAAACTCGTTTTTATTTGCAGCGAGCCTAAAAAAACATATGAAGTTTTGAAAGAACAATAATCAAAAGCCATAAATTTATAGATTTCTAAACGGTCAAATTTAAGGCATACCATCATATTTAAAAATATAATGGATAATTCGCATTTTCTAATTTTTTTATGGCAAAAACATAACTAATTCCTCCTTAATTCTAATATTCATTTATTAATTCGTTCTTAAGTGAGATTTATTATAACATAATTTTTTCTTGAACCAAGCATTTTTTTTTTTTTTTGCAAAAGGTTAATTTTACAATAATAAAAATTAAAACTTTAGGTCAAAAAACCCGGATTTTGCGGTATTTTTGCATATTTATACTCACTAAAAATTGAATTTTCGCCATCAATCCGCCAAACTCATGAACAATTATTTTTAATTATTTTTTTTTAGCTTTTCACTTTTTAAAAAAATATAAACTCCTTTTTCCTAAAATTTTTAAGAAAAAGGAGTTTATATAAAAAGTTGGAATACAAAATAAATTTTTTAAATAATACCAGCGCCGTATAAAATAAACATAATGACAACAACAAGAATTACAGCAATCAAGGCAAAAACGATAAATCATAAAACATAAGAAGGAAGGCCTCAAATTGTTGATTTTTCGGTTGCAACGATAATAATTTCTTCATCTTCATCCACGCTTGAAGTTGAAGCGGCAATTACGCGGGTAGCCTCATCAACGCTTAGATCCCCAAGTCCAACTGAAAGTCCGCCAGATGATTGGACATTATAGCCACCAAAACCACGTTTTGTGTTGAATAATTCATCATCAACGATTGAACTGTGATCACTACGGCTCAGATCTAGGAAAGCTTGATAGACAATTCCCTGGAATAATGGGATAATTGCTGGAAATTTATTTAGTTCTAAAGTCCCAATTTGTGGATAATAAGGGTGAATTTTGACTCAAGAATAATCAAGAACTGGCTCAACTATTTTAGGAGGTTCAACTATTTGCGGAATCTCAACTATTTCAATCCGGGGAGGTTCGACTATTTCAATTTTAGGAATATCAACTATTTCAACAATTTTTTCATGAACAATTGGGCGTCCGTGTTTTAAAACTGAAAGTGGATCGACGTGATTGAAACTATCAGGGTGGTTTCAAAAATTAATTACTTTTAATAAATAGTCAATTGAAATGCCTTTTTTGGCAAAAAGGTATTTACATGCTGGACAATTTTTGGCCTCAAGTAAGAAAGTGCGATACTTTTGACAAAAACGGCAAGAATAAACATGTAAACAAGAGGCGCAATTTTGGTTAAAAAGTGCATCTGACTCAAATAAATTATATCTTAAAAGTGCTCGAGATTCATAATAAGGATAAAATGAAAGTTCAGCAATTTTTTGTTCAATGTCAATATTTTTCTTTTTAAGAATTACCTGGCATGCTTGACATTTTCGGGCTTCACGATAATAAGCAGCGAGTTTGCGGCACTTTGGACAGAAGAAATTATGATTGCAAGCCGGACAAGGTGAATTATAAGTTTGCTGTCAAATTAGAGAAGTTAATTTTTGGAGATCATTTGTTCTTAGTTCTTTTAATTTTTTCTCAAGGTCAAAGTTTTGCTGCTTAAATTTAGCAAGGCAGGCTGGACAATTTTTGGCCTCAAGTAAATAAGTTGCATATTTTTGACATCACTGACAAGATGCATTATGGAAACAAGCTTTACATTTAATATTATTTGCTAAATCATTATAATATGAATTGCTTCGGAGTAAATTTAGTTTAGCATCAAGGTCAAAATTTTGTTCCTTAAATTTAGCAAGGCAGGCTGGACAATTTTTGGCCTCAAGTAAATAGGTACGATATTTTTGACACCAAGGACAAGTTGCATTATGGTTGCAGGCTTTACAATTTACAGTTGATTTTAATGAAGCTAAATGACTAAAATATGAATTATCACGAAGTAAATTTAGTTTAGCGTCAATGTCAAAATTTTGTTGCTTAAATTTATCAAGGCAGGCTGGACAATTTTTTGCCTCAAGTAAATAGGTGCGATATTTTTGACACCAAGGGCAAGTTGCATTATGGTTGCAAGCAACACAGTTACTAAAATAAGAGTTTTTTAATAAATAAGAGGGATAGCTAGGATGTGAAAGTTCACGAATTTTTTGGCTAATACTAATATTTTTAACTTCAAAAAGTGCCTTACATTTAGGGCAATTTTGCGCCTCATTTAAATAAGTACGATATCTTTGACACCAAGAACAAAGGGCATTATGAACACAAGTTTTGCAAATTTTTGGCTCTTTTTTGGAAAAGTTAACAATTTTTTGGGCAGGAAGTCTTAGTTGGGAAATTTTTTCAAGATAGTCAAAATTTTTTTGCTTAAATCTATCAAGGCAAGCTGGACAATTTTTGGCTTCAATTAAATAAGTACGATATCTTTGACATCAAGAACAACTTTTATTATGCCCACAAGTCTGACAAGAATAAGATGAGTCTGAATTTTCAGGAGAAAAATCGCAATATTCTGAATGAATTTGGTGATTTTCTTCTTGAGCAAAATTTTCAGCTATTTTTGACGAATAAATTTGATTTTCGGACTGATCATGATCAGAGTATTTATCTTTTTCTAAAAGTTCATCTTCAAATTCATGGTCACTGACTTTTTCAACTAATGCTTGACTTACTGAGTCAACTTTTTCAAGCAATTCATTGTCAAATTCATCAGAAATATCTTGATTAAAAACTAAATTTGGCGAAATTTTAGCTAAATCTTGCTCATCTTCGTCTGATGATGAATTAAGGTCATCTTTTTGGTCTTCGTCTTGGTCAAATTCTTCTAAAATTTCAGAATCTTCTTCTAAATTAGATTCGGGAGTCTTTTGTTCTGAAATTTCTGAGTTTTCTAAATTAACTAAAGAAGAATTTTTGTCATCTTTTTGGTCTAAATCATCTACTGATTCAATAATTTCAAGTTCAACTAAATGACAAGGACATTCACTATTAAGCTCTTCAAGATGATTTTCATCATCACAAACTGGACACTCAATTGGATGATCGGTGTTATTTTGCTTTAATGCATAAAGAATTTCTTCAATAGTTTTCTCATTTTCAGTAATTAAAATTTCGGTTTTTGGTTTTACTTTGCTTATTTTAGATTTTAAACTTTGTAAATCAAAATCTTGTGATTGCTCCAAAGTTAAATTTTTAGGTTGACTAGTTTTTTGATTTGGCTGAGTTGATTCATTTAGATTGAAATTCGGGTCATCAGCCAAAATTTTAGCTATAAATTGTTCTTTTTTTTCTTGACTAAGTGACCTAAAATTAATCGCTAAAGGAAAGGAAATTACAGATCCAAATTTCTTATTACGCAAAACTCAAAGTCGAACTGGTGTTTTAAGACTTTCAATTTTTAGAAAAACATCAACTAGAGAGTTAAAAAGACCAACGGTTTCCTTTGCGAATTTTAGCCTATAATAACAGTCTTTTTCATTGTGAAACTCGTCACAAATCTCTGTGAGATAAAATCTTAACGTTTTGGTTTTGTTCATTTTTCTAGCGACTTCTTTTTGATCTTTATATTTAAAGTAATGTAAATTATAGAGTAAAATTTGTAATTATACTAATAAAAAATAAATTTTGCTTTTGAACAAACGCAAAATCTATTTCAATTTTAACATAAAACTAATAAATTTTAATGTTATTTTCACAAATTTTTCTGTTTTTACATTTTAGTTTTGATTTTTTGCCTTTTTTGAAAATTATACTATAATTTTAAAGCATATTTTAATTTTTTATATATTATTTTTTGCATTTTTTTTCATTTAACAAAAAAAATTGCAAAAATAAAAATTAAAGGGCTTATAAGACAAAAAAGCTATAAATTCATAGCACAAAATTTATTTTCAGTTTTTTTAGATATATTAATTTATTAGTTTATCCCGAGTTTCCCAGTTTAATGAGATAATCTTAAATAAGTGCGTGCGGTTTTGGATCTTTTTTAACTTTTTTGGCAAACTCAGGAAAAATAACTATCAAAGCAAAAACACTGAATTTTAAATCTAAGACTCATGAAAGAAAAAAATACAACTACTATTTAAGCTCAATGTAAATAGAAAACTCGTTTTTATTTGCAGCCAATCTAAAAAAACATATGAAGTTTTGAAAGAACAATAACTAAAAGCCCTAAATTTGAAGATTTCTAAACGGTCAAATTTAAGACATTCCATCATATTTAAAAACATAATGGATAATTCGCATTTTCTGATTTTTTAGACAAAAAACATAATTAATCCCCCTTTAATTCAATATCAAAATTTATTAATTTATTCTTAAGTGTTTCTAATTATAACAGAATTTTTTCTTAAACCAAGCATTTTTTTTTTTTTTTTTTTGCGGGGATATTAAATAAAACCGTTATAAGACAATAAGCTATAAATTCATAAGACAAAATTTATTTACAGTTTTTTTAGATATATTAATTTATTAGTTTATAATTCTAAGCGTAACATTAATTTTTTTTAAAGGAAAATAATAAAGAATGATACCAACCTATAAAACTAAAAAATTTATTGATGAAATTAAATTTTTTAATAAAAAAGTTCTTTTACGTGTTGATTTTAATGTTCCAATTCTTGAAGGGAAAATTACTTCAACAAAAAGAATTACCGCGAGTTTAAAAACCATTGAGAAAATTGTTACTGAAGGTGGTAAACTTATAATTTTATCACACCTTGGTAGGGTTAAAACCCCTGAAGATTTGAAAAAAAAGTCACTACGAATTGTTGCCGAAGAATTAGCTAAAATTTCACAAAAAGAGGTGAAATTTGTTGGGCAAAACCGTGGCAAAGAAGTTGAAGAAGCAATTGATCAACTTGAAAACGGACAAATTTTAGTGCTTGAAAACACAAGATTCCAAGATCTTGAAAACAAAGCTGAATCAAAAAATAATCCAGAACTTGGAAAATACTGAGCTTCATTAGGTGATGTTTTTATAAATGACGCCTTCGGAACACTTCACCGTGCTCATGCATCCAATGTCGGAATTGCAACTCACATCAAAGAGTCAGCAATTGGTTATCTTGTAAAAGAAGAACTTGATGCGCTGTCAAAAATTGTTTTTGAACCACAAAAGCCTTTTTATGCAATTATTGGTGGGGCAAAAATTTCTGACAAAATCGGGATAATTTCAACTCTACTTGAAAAAGCTGACAAAGTTTTAATTGGTGGAGGAATGGGTTATACATTCAAAAAAGCCCTTGGATACAAAATTGGAAAATCAATTGTTGAAGAAGACAAAATTGAATTAGCACTAAGTTTGATTAAAAAGTACAATGATAAATTAATTTTACCGCTTGATGCTGCTTTGTCTGAAAAATTTGAAGATGTAGCCCCAGTTTATAACGAAAAAAATCCACTTGAAATTCCAGATCACCTTGAAGGTTTAGATATTGGTCCAATGACTATTAAATTATTTGAATCACATTTAAAAGATGCAAAAACTATTTTGTGAAATGGGACTCTTGGTGTTGCTGAGTTTTCTAATTTTGCCACCGGAACTCGTGAAATTGCAAAAGTAATTTCAAAACTTGAAAATTGCTACAGCGTAATTGGTGGTGGTGATTCAGTTGCCGCAATTGAAGCTGAAAAATTAGGCGATGCTTTTAGTCATGTTTCAACTGGTGGTGGTGCTTCAATTAGTTTTATTGAAAAAGGTGATCTAATCGGTCTAGGTCCAATTCAGGAAAAAGCCTAAGAATTTATAGCATTTTTTTAATTTTCTCACTTAACAAGTCCTGTTTTTTAAAGTCAAAAAAGCAGGACTTGTTCATTTTTTATTTTATAAGTAAAGTAGACTAATTTTTATGAAAAGTGTTTTCTTTGATGAAAAAATTGTTGAATCCCTAACTAAAACTGAAAAAATTATTATTAAATTGGCGGAGGAAAATCCACAATTTTTCTATCAGTCTAATCTAAAATCATTAGCAAATAAAACCCAATCTTCAATAACGCTCATTTCAAATTTAGCAAAAAAGTTAAGCTTTTCTAGCTTTAAAGAAATGCAGTTTCATGTTTATTATTTATTCCTTAATTCAGCACAAATTTCAAATAAAGTAAAAAATCAGCAAAAAACCGATAAAAACAAGCTAATTATCGAACAACTTTATAAATATTATCATAATTCACTAGTTCAAACATTAGAGCTTGTTGATCTTGAAAAAATCCAAGATTTTGCTCAAAAAATTATCGAGAGCAAAAAAATTTTTATTTATGGGGCTGGTTCTTCTTCAATTGGGGCCAGCGAACTAGCGATTAATTTGCAAAAATTAGGACTAAATTCAGTTAGTTTTCGTGATTTTCATAATTTTTTATTAGTTAGCGTTCAATCTCAAGCGCTAAAAATTTTGTTTTCAAAATCATGTAAAACAAAAGAAATTAATTTTGTTATTAAAAAGTTTATTGAAAATAACGACAATTTTATTGTAATAACAGCAAAAAAACAAATCGATATTCCTAAAAGAAATTTAATTTTTTACCAAACACTCGAACAAAAAAACCGTTTTATTTCGATCTCATCGAAAATTAACCAACAATTTATTTCTGATGTTATTTTTTTTAGTGTTGCTAATTTAATTTCTGAGCAATACGAAGAAAATTACAAGAAAAACCTTGAAATTCTTAAAGAATGAAACGAGTAATTGAAAAACATTCATAAAAAACTTCAAATTTGTAAAAATATTTTTATTTTTCTTTTGTTTTTAACTAAATAATGGATTATTTAAGTATATAAAATTAAAAGAAAGGAAGGTTTTTATGAGTATTTTTTCAAAAGATTTTATTTTTTTAGATCAAGATCTTAATTCAAAAGAAGAAGTTTTTGAATTTATTGCTCAAAAAGCAGTTAGTCTTGGAATTGGAACTGAAAAAAATAAAATCTTTGACGATCTTTTGGCTCGTGAAAATGAAATTTCTACCGGACTTGAGTCAAATTTTGCAATCCCACATGCTCAAAGTAGCGCTATTGAAAAGCCAGCTCTGCTGTTTTTAAGTCTAAAATCTGGGCTTGATTGGCAAAATTTTGATGACTCTAAGGCAAAATTTATTTTTTGTATTTTGCTACCAAAGTCTGGTTTTGAACAAAATCAAGTCGAAATTTTGGCAAAAGTTGCACGAATTATTCTTAATCCCGAAATTAAAGAAATAATTTTATCAAAAGATGAAGATGTTATTTTTGATAACATTTCAAAGTTTATTTTTGAAAAAGACCAAGTGGAAAATCACGAGACAAATTCCCAAAAAATTCCCATAAATGCAAAAAAAGTTGTTGGAATCACATCTTGTACTGTTGGAATTGCTCACACTTATTTAGCAGCTGAAAAATTAGAAATGGGACTAAAACAAAATGGCTATATTCCTAAAATTGAAACTCGAGGGTCGGTTGGACCTAAAAATGTTTTAACAAAAGAAGATATTGAAGAAGCCGAATTTGTCATAGTTGCCAGCGATCTTGAAATTGACAGCTCAATTTTTGACCAAAAAAAGGTCTATTTTACAAGCACTAAAGCCGCAATTCACGAAACTGAAGATGTAATTCAAAAAGCAAAAAAAGCACCAATTTTACATAATAAACAAAAAAAACAAACCCAAAATCAGGAAAGCCGCACTAGCATTGTTAAACATATTATTACCGGAATTTCCTACATGATTCCTTATGTTGTCTTTGGGGGAATTATGATCGCCCTTTCGCTAGGAATTGGAAAAGCGATTTATGGAAATGCTGAAGCAGCGCCAAAAGGTGATTTTCTCTGATGAATGCTCGAAATTGGGGTAATTTCCTTTAAATTAATGATCGGTGTTTTAGGTGGCTACATTGCCTACTCGATTGCCGGACGGGCCGCACTTGCACCAGGATTTATTGTTGCAACTGTCGGTAATACGAACGATTTATTTTATGGAATTGGCGGAATTTCTGTTCAAACACCGATGGGATTTATTGGCGCAGTAATTTTTGGAATTCTTGTTGGTTACAGTGTTAAATTCATTAATTCACTAAAAATCCAAAAATCTTTAAGTGCAATTTTACCAATTTTTGTAATTCCAATTGGAGTCAGTCTATTTTGATCTTTAGTTGTAATTTTCTTAATTGGCGCTCCTATTGGTTGAGTGCTTGACAAATTAATCGCTGGATTAAAGCATGTTTTTGAAAACAAAGACGGAATTGGTCTTGGAGTTGCATTTCTTCTAGGTCTTTTACTTGGCGGAATGGCCGGATTTGACATGGGTGGTCCAGTAAATAAGGTTGCTTTTTTAACTTCAACAGCACTTGTTTCAACTCAAGTTTATGAACCAATGGGAATGATGGCAGCTGCAATACCGGTTGCGCCAATTGGAATGGGAATTACAACCTTAATTTGACGTAGAAAATTTACAAAAGAAGAAAAATCACTCGGACTTTCAGCGATAATAATGGGATTTATTGGAATTTCTGAAGGTGCTATTCCTTTTGCAATCGCTGATCCAAAACGGGTAATTAGTGCTAATGTTATCGGTTCAGCAGTTGCTGGTGGACTTGCTGGACTTCTTGCTGTTACAAATCAAGCCGGACATGGCGGACCAATTGTTGCAATTCTTGGTGCTGTCGGTTCAATAAAACACGGAATTGGTCTTGGAATTGCCTTTTTCTTCTTGTCAGTTATTGTCGGAAGTTTTACTACTGCACTAATTTATGGGCTTTGAAAGGATCGTAACTTTAATATTTTTAGCAATTTAGCACGAAAAAATCACAAAAAAGGAGCTAAATAATGAAAATTAAGAAAATAGATAATAAAAAACTCTTTTATATTGTGATTTTTTTGGCCTTAGCTGTCCTTATTTTTGGAATTATCCTTATTAGTTTAAATATTACTGCACACCAAGAATTTATTAACGCAACAATTGCCAAAAAAGAAGCGGTACCGAGTCAAGGTTTTGTTTATGGCGTATTTTTACTAGTTATGGGAATTTTAGGACTTATTTTATCAGCATTTATCGGAAATGATGTTTTTAACAAAAAATTAGGTCAGTCTAACTAAATGAAAGATTATTTTGTTTTTGTTGAACCATACCAAAAAAATACTTTATGAGCAGGTCAAAATTTACAAAATCAGCTAAAATCTAGCCAAAAAATTGGTGAACTCTGACTAATTTCAGCACAAAAACACGGGCTTTCGCGTGTTAGTGGGCAAAATTTAGACGAATTTTTTGCCCAAAACCGCAAATTTTTTGGCTTTTATCCACATAAAACTTACCCAAATCTTCATAAAATTATTGATGCTGGCCAAAAACTGAGTCTCCAAGTTCATCCTGATAATAAATTAGCAAAAAAATTGAATTCTTTTGGCAAAGATGAGGCTTGACTTGTGCTAAACAAAGGCGATGATCCTTTTATAATTGGTGCAAAATCAAATGATTTTGCTGATAAAATTACAGAAATTAACAACGAAAATATCGACAAACACTGTAATTTTTGTGATCTTGAAAAAAATGATTTCGCATATATTAGCGCCGGACTGATTCATTCTATTCCACAAGGTGCCCTTGTTTATGAAATTCAGCAAAATTCAGACTTAACTTTTCGAATTTTTGACTTTGACCGACTTGACACTAACGGACAAAAAAGAGAGCTTCATTTTGAACTTGCAAAGGTAGCGATAAATCCAAAATTAATCCCAAAAATTATTCATGACAACAAAAAAAGTCAACAATCACTAGTTAAAAATAAATTTTTTAACCTTGAAAAAGTAAAAATTAACCAAAAATTTTTACTTTTCCCCCAAAATGATGTTTTTTGGTACGAAATTATTATAATTTCTGGTCATGGAAAAATTAATGATGCTCCTTTTAAGCCATTTGATGCCATATTAATATCAGGACAAATTGAAAAACCAATTGAATTCCAAGCAGAAAATGCACTAATTTTAATAAACAAAATAATTTAACTTTTCTTGTTTTACCCGAGTTTCCCAGTTTGATAAGATAATCTTAAAAAGTGTCCTGTTTTTGGGCACTTTTTTAACTTTTTTGACAAAAGTTAATTACAATTTTAAAACACTGGCAAAAATCAATTTATGATAAAACAGCAAAAACCATAAAAAATACAACTACTATTTAAACTCAATGTAAATAGAAAACTCATTTTTATTTAAATTGAGCCTAAAAAAACATATGAAGTTTTGAAAGAACAACAATTAAAAGCCATAAATTTGTAGATTTCTAAACGGTCAAATTTAAGGCATTCCATTATATTTAAAAACATAACGGAAAATTCGCACTATATAATTTTTTTCATGCCAAAAAACATAACTAATTCCCCCTTAATTCAATATCAAATTTATTAATTTATTCTTAATTGAGAATAATTATAACATAATTTTATTTTTAGCCAAGCATTTTTTTCAAAAGATTAATTTTAAAATAATAAAAATTAAGGTTTTACCGTCAAAAAACACGGTTTTACGTGTATTTTTGCATATTTGTATTCAATAAAAAGTGAATTTTTGTCATCAAACTGTCAAACTCAATATTTAATTTCCCTTGTTTTTTGCAAAATAAAAACCGCTAAATGCGGCTTTTATCTTTAAAAACTTTGAAATTTTACTCAATTGCTTGAAAAGTATCTCTACTATTTTCAACATGTTCTGGTTTAAAAACAATTTTTTCTGAACCATCATCTTTTCAGAAAATAAATGTGTAAAATTTACCTTTTTCTAGTTTTTGATCTTGCTGATCTCAATTAAAAACTAACGGAAATTCAATATTATCACCTTCAATTGCGGTTGTACGAGCGACCTTAACTTTCAAAGGATCAACTAAAGTATTGTCATTTAATGATTTTACCTCGCTAGCATAGGCACTTCATTTTCCTGTAACTCCTTTTACCGGTGAGTGATGCAATTGGAAACGGAAAACACCTTGACTATTTAGCCTATTTTCACTTCTTGCGGCTGGAAATAATAAGGTTCGAGTTTTGACATTATCTTTTTTTGGAATATTAAATGGAGCAGAATGAAAATCGATTGTTTGGTTAGTTTTTCTAGCTGTTGTTGTTTCTTTTTGAGTGTCCATTTTTACTGGTTTAGTTTTGTCTTCTTGGCTAGATTGGGAACCTTTTTTAGTTTCAGGAGCTGTTTGATTTGTATGTTGGCATGATAAGACAATAAAAACTGGCAGTACAGAAGCTATTGGAAGAAGCCTTAATTTTGCAATTTTTTTTATATTTTTGAACATTTTTTTCCTTTCTTGGTCTGTTTTTTATTTTTTTGCTTTGAAAAACAAAGAATTTAAATAAAGCAATAAGATTTTACAGACGCCTTAATTTAAATTTGAAATTACAATATTATACTATTAATTTTTAAATTATTAATGCAAAAGTGCAAAAAAATTTTAAAATTTTGGATTTTAAAAATTTACATGGTATATTTTATTGTAAAATTAAAGGAAAAAGTGCAATAATTACTAATAAAATAGTAGAAAAAATTGATAAAAGTGGTAAAATCAAAACCATATATAAAAAAACTAGCTGCCGAAATTTTTCACTAAATTAGTCACTTTTTAGTTATTTTTATTGAAAAATAGCTAAAAAGTGGATTAAAAAAGAATGTTTTACAATAATTCCTTTTAAAATTGAACCAAGGAGTAAAAATGAAAATAATAAATGATTATTTTAAATTTGAAGACTATAAAAACAAGGCAAAAGAGGAATTTCGGCCTAAATTAGACGACATTATCAAGAAAAAGCATTCAAAGACTCTTGAAAAACTTGCTGGAATACAAAGTGTGGCAAAAACACTTAATATTGTCTCGTCAATTTCATTCGTTTTAACTGTGATTGCTATGTTTGTTGCTGTCAATTACGTGCTAGGGATTGGTGGTATCATTTTAGCAGTTATTCCGGGAATAGTTGCAATTGCTTCTACTTTTTACTTAGGAGTCAAAAAAAGGGAAATTAGGAAAATCACCGATGAAGTTTCAAAAGACGTCCTAGAAAGTTTTAAGCCAGAAGTTGCTTACAAAGCTGCCTTTTCAATTTTAGATAAAGGAATGGATTATTTAGGTTTTAATCACCAAGCTAGCAACATTCTAATTTCAAAAAATGAAATTAGCAGACTTACTCCTGTTGAAATAATTGGCTCATCAAAGGCTTGAATTAGTGAAGTTAGACCTCTGAAAGAATTATTGATTGATGAAAAATTCCATGTTAGTTTTACAAATGTCCGCTGACAATGAAAAGAATGAAGAAACAAAGAAACTGTGATAAGGGAAAGTTTTACTGGAATTTTAAAAATTGATACTTCAATTTTAGGTGAAAAGGCATTTGATTTTAAACTTTTAAAACCAAGGGGCTGATTTTCTCAAAATGACAAAATCAAACTTGAAAACGAGGAATTTAACGAGGTTTTTAATCTAGAATCAAATGACAGATTTAAAATCAGAAAAATGTATACACCGCTTGCAATGGAACTTTCGCTAAAAAGATATTTTGACCGTGAAGGTGTTAAGGTTAGGGATGTTACCATTGAATCTTCAGGAAATGCGATCTATTTTACTTACAGATGTGACTGAAATTTTATGTATGTTGATTTTCCAACACATATAAAAACCGCTGATGATTTTATTAATCACATTTTCAACGATTTTTTACTTGACACTTACAGTTTGTATTATCTTTTGTGTCTTATTTACGTTACTTTGTATTTGGATTAGTTAAAAATATGATCTTTTTGAAAAAAATATGGTATAATTTGTAATTTAATTAATATTTAAAGGAAAAAAATGTCAAATTTATACAACCCTAAAAATGCTGGAAATATTGAAGGATTTGAACCTCGAATTGATAATGACTCCAAAAAACCGACTGTTTCAACAGCGGCTAAAGTTGCATTTTGAACTCTGGGGACTTTATTTTTATTTATTGGTCCAATTTATTACATTTCGCAAAAAAATAATTTTATGCGTCAACAGAATTTAATCAATGAATCAGCAGGTACAATCGAGGTTCAACTTGAGCAACGTAGTGCAACTTTATTGAAATTAGCTGACCAAGTTCGTTCATATCGTGAATATGAAAAATCAATTTTAAGCGATATTACAAGATTACGAAGTTTAAAATCAAACATAGAAAATGCTCAAGAAATTGAGAATTTAAACAACTCATTATTTGGTAGACTTATTGCAGTAAGTGAAAATTACCCAGAATTGCAAGCATCAAAAATTTATCAAGAATTAATTGAGCAAACGTCCTATTTAGAAAGAGAATTGGCGGCTGCAAGACGACTTTATAATAGCAATGTTAATTCTTTTAACACCGAAATTTTTGTCTTTCCTTCTTCAATTGTTGCATCTTCGATGAATTTAACAACCTACCCAATGTTTAGCGCAAGCAACCAAAATCGCCAAGATGTATCATTCAAAGATTTTTAATTTCTTATTAAAAAATACTCACAGCAAAAAAGCATCCTAAAAACAGACATAATTTCTCAATAAATTTATAATTCAAACAATATAAAATTTAAAAAACACACTTTTAGACAAATAATGTCCTTTTAAATCTAAGAAATATTTGCTTAAATTAGTTCTTCAGATTTTTTGAGATTATTTGTCTTATTTTTTTATATTAATTTACTTGTAATTTATAGCATTTTTTAGCTGTTTTTATTTAAAAATAACTAAAAAACCGGACTAAAAAAGAGTATTTTTATGATAATTCCTTTTAAAATCGCCCAAGGAGTAAAAATGAAAATAATAAGTGATTATTTTAAATTTGAAGACTATAAAAACAAGGCAAAAGAGGAATTTCTTCCCAAATTAGGTGAAATTGTCAAGAAAAAAAATTCAAGCTCACTTCAAAAAATTGCTGTATTACAAAAAGATTCAAAAAAACTTATCATTATTTTTTCAATTTCATTATTTTTAACTTTTATTATTGTTCTTAGTATTTCCTTGGCCGAAGTTGCATATATTACCTTAATTTTTGCAATTATTCCGGGAATAATTGCTTTTTTCTCTGCTTTTTACTTTTGAATGAAAAAGAAGGAAATTTGGTCAATCACAAATGAAATTTCAAAAGACGTCATAGTTAATTTTAAACCAGAAGATGCTTATAAAACAGCCTTTTCAATTTTAGACAAAGGAATGGATTATTTAGGTTTTTATGACCAACTAAACAACAATTTTCTAATTTCAGGAAATGAAGTTAGAAATTTTACTCCTGCAGGAACTATTGGCTCAGCAGATGCTTGAATTAGCGAAGTTAGACCTGTCAAACAATTATTAATTGATAAAAAATTCCATGTTGCATTTACAAATATCCACTGAGAATGAGAAGAAAAAATAGAAGACGAAGATGGAAAAGTTAAAACTGTGATAAGGCATAGTTATACTGGATTTTTAAAAATTGATACTTCAATTTTGGGCGAAAAAGCATTTAATTTTAAACTTTTAAAAGCAAGCGGTTGACCTTTTCAAAGAAACAAAATCAAACTTGAAAACCAATTATTTAACAAAGTTTTTAGACCAGTATCAAATGATAAATTGAAAATCAGAAAAATGTATACACCGCTTGCAATGCAACTTTCGCTAAAAAGATATTTTGACCGTAATGGCGTTAACGTTTCCGATATTTCCATTCAATCATTTCAAAATGCAATCTATTTTACTTACAGCTGCAACTGAAATTTTATGTATTTTAATTTTCCTAGGTCAATAAAAAGCGCTGATCATTTTATTAGTCGAATTTTCAACGATTTTTTGACTGACACTTACAGTTTGTATTATCTTTTATCTCTTATTTACACTACTTTGTATTTAGATTAGTTAAAAACATAATATTTTCAAAAAACCCTGTAATTTATAGCACTTTTTAGTTATTTTTTATTGAAAAATAACTAAAAAGTGGGAAAAAAAGAGTATTTTTATAATAATTCCTTTTAAAATTGAATCAAGGAGTAAAAATGAAAATAATAAATGATTATTTTAAATTTGAAGACTATAAAAACAAGGCAAAAGAGGAATTTCGACCTAAATTAGACGAAATTATCAAGAAAAAACATTTAAAGACTCTTGAAAAACTTGCTGGAATACAAAGAGTGGCGAAAAAACTTGATATTGTCTCGTTAATTTCATACATTTTAACTTCGGCTGGTATTTATGTTGCTATCAAATACAAGCTAGTGATTGGTGGCATCATTTTTGCAGTTATTTCCGGAATAATTGCAATTGCTTCTACTTTTTACTTAGGAATCAAAAAAAGGGAAATTAGGAAAATCACCAATGAAGTTTCAAAAGATGTCATAGATAATTTTAGACCAGAAGATGCTTACAAAACTGCCTTTTCAATTTTAGATAAAGGAATGGATTATTTAGGTTTTAATGACCAACCTAGCAACAACATTCTAATTTCAAAAAATGAAATTAGCAATCTTACTCCTGTTCAAATCATTGGTTCATCAAAGGCTTGAATTAGTGAAGTTAGACCTCTGAAAGAATTATTGATTGATGAAAAATTCCATGTTAGTTTTACAAATGTCCACTGACAATGAGAAGAAAGAAGAAAAAAAGAAACTATAACAAAGCAAAGTTTTACTGGAATTTTAAAAATTGATACTTCAATTTTAGGTGAAAAGGCATTTGATTTTAAGCTTTTAAAACCAAGTGGCTGACTTTCTCAAAAAGACAAAATCAAACTTGAAAACGAAGAATTTAACAAGGTTTTTAATCCACACTCCAGTGACAGATTGAAAATCCGAAAAATGTATACACCGCTTGCAATGGAACTTTCACTAAAAAGATATTCTGACCGCGATGGCGTTAAAGTTTTGAATGTTACCATTGAGTCTTCAGGAAATGCGATCTATTTTACATACAAATGCGACTGAAATTTTATGTATGTTGATTTTCCAACATCAATAAAAACCCCTGATGACTTTATTAATCACATTTTCAACGATTTTTTGCTTGACACTTACAGTTTGTATTATCTTTTGTGTCTTATTTACGTTACTTTGTATTTGGAGTAGTTAAAAACATAATATTTTTAAAAAAGCTTGTAATTTATAACATTTTTCAACTTTTTTAATTGATTTTTAAGTTAAAATATCATTAAAAATCAATTAAAAATACTAAACAGACAAATTTTTTTTCACTTTGTAGTTAGGTTTATATTCAACCAAATTTTTTAAAAAAAATAACTAAAAAGCATATAAATTGCTAAACTTGTTTTTATAGTGTTTGTACCGAGTTTCCCAGTTTGATGAGATAATCTTAAAAAAGTGTCCGGTTTTACGGCGTTTTTAACTTAAAAACCAAAATATGAAATATTTAAACTACCTTTTTTAGTTAAAACACTGACAAAAACATAAAAAAATACAACTACTATTTAAACTCAATGCAAATAGAAAACTCATTTTATTTAAATTGAGCCTAAAAAAACATATGAAGTTTTGAAAGAGCAATAACCAAAAGCCCTAAATTTATAGATTTCTAAACGGTTAAATTTAAGGCATTGCATCATATTTAAAAATATGACGGAAAATTCTCATTTTCTGATTTTTTTTAGACAAAAAACATAATTAATTCCCCCCTAATTCAATATCCAAATTTATTAATTATTCTTAAGTGATGTTCATTATAACATAATTTTATTTTAGACCAAACATTTTTTTTTTTTTTTTCAAAATGTTAATTTTAAAATAATAAAACTTAATATTTTAGTGTAAAAAAACGGATTTACGGGTATCTTTGTGAATTTAATTGACTAAAAAGTGAATTTTTGCCATCAAACTGTAAAGCTCAGGAACACACTTAAAAAGCATATAAATTACTAAACTTGTTTTTATAGTGTTTTTTGCTGTTTTAAATTTAATATACTTTATATTTTTAAATTTAATCGCTTTTTAAAATGAAATTTTATGGTATAATAGCTATTATTTCAAGTTTAGGAGGCGGTAAGATGATTAATGTTAATGAATTTCGACCTGGAATCACCTTTGAATTTGAAGGTGAAATTTTTGTCGTAATTTCAGCACAACATTCAAAACAAGGTCGCGGACAAGCGAACGTAAAAGCAAAAGTTAAAAATCTTCGCTCAGGAGCAACCACTATCAAAACATTTTCAGGTGGTGAAAGAGTTCAAAAAGCTCGTATTGACAAAATTACAATGGTTTTTCTTTATAATGAAGGTCAAAATAGTGTTTTGATGGATGATTCAACTTATGAGCAAATTAGTATTGATAATGAAAAAATAGCCTGAGAACTCAATTTTTTATCCGAAGGTGTTAAGGTAAAATTGCGTAAATTTAATGATGAAATTTTAGATATTGAACTTCCGCCGAAAATTGAATTAAAAGTTGCCTCAACATTTGATGCCGTAAAAGGTAATACAACAACAAATCCAACAAAAAGAGCAACATTAGAAACTGGTTTTGAAATTGATGTTCCTTTATTTATTAAAGAAGACGAAATTATAGTAGTCTCAACTGAAGAAGGAAAATACGTTTCAAGAGGAGGACAATAAAATGAATAACGACACTAAAATAACTAATGCAGCAGAATTGGAATCTAAAGAAAAAGTTGATAAATTCAAAAAAAAGTTTAAATATCTTGAAGAATTAAGTGTAAATTCCTTAAGAATTCACAGTAACGAAGCAATAAATAAGGCAAATTCTGGTCACCCTGGTGTTGCAATTAGTGCTTCAAAAATGATTTATGCACTTTTTCGTGATCATATAAATTTTGACCTCAGTGATCCAAACTGAATTAATCGCGACCGTTTTGTTTTATCTGCCGGTCATGCATCTTCGCTTTATTATTCACTTTTATATAGTTTAGGTTTATTAAAAAAAGAAGATCTTGAGAATTTTCGCCAAAAAAATTCAAAAACACCAGGACATCCAGAATACGGTCACACTGTTGGAATTGAAGCAACAACCGGTCCACTTGGTCAAGGAATTGCAATGGCCGTTGGAATGGCTCTTGCTCAGTCACATTTAAATGCAAAATTCAAAGAAATTAACCACTACACTTATGTAATTTGCGGGGATGGTGATCTTCAGGAGGGAATTTCCTATGAGTCACTTTCGCTAGCAGGACATTTAAAACTTAAAAATTTCATTGTTTTGTATGACTCAAATGATATTCAACTTGACTCACCAGTAAGCGTTGTTTTTAGCGAAAATATGAAACAACGAATTGAATCTCAAGGTTTATTTTACCAATTGGTGCCAAAAGATGATGTAAAATTGATCTCACAAGCAATTTCTAAGGCAAAAGCTTCCCGAAGACCAAGTTTTATTGAAATCAAAACTGTTATTGGTCAAGGTTCAACTAAACAAAACACTACCGAAGTTCACGGCGCTCCTCTAGGAGGCGACATTGTTAATTTAAAGAAAAATCTTAAATGAGAACACGAAGAAGATTTTTATCTTGACCCAGAAATTAGCAAACATTGGCAAAAAACACTTGTAAAAAGAACCCGTGCTAAAAAAGAAACTTTTAAAATTTCGCCAGAACTTGAAGAATTTTTACAAAAAGGTCAAAATATTAATTTAGAAATTGATTTAGACCTTCCTAAAAACCAGGCAACCCGGGCAACATCGTCTTTAATTCTTGACTATATTTCCAAAAAAGTTCCTTATTGAATCGGTGGATCGGCTGATTTATCAGTTTCAACAAAAGCAAAAGGTTCAGATGGTTATTTTAGTGACCAAAATTATCAAGGTCGAAACTTAATGTTTGGTGTTCGCGAATTTGCAATGAGCGCAATTGCAAACGGAATTGCACTTCATTCAGTTTTACGTCCTTTTGTTTCAACATTTTTTGTCTTTGCTGACTATTTAAAGCCCGCTTTAAGACTCTCCTCATTAATGAAATTGCCAGTAACTTACATTTTTACTCACGACTCACTAATGGTTGGCGAAGATGGACCAACTCACCAGCCAATTGAACAACTTGCAATGCTTAGATCAGTTCCTAATTTTGCTGTCTATCGTCCTGGTGATGAAAATGAGCTAAAAGGAGCTTATGAACTTGTTCTTGAAAACAAAGATAAACCTTGTGCAATAATTTTAACTCGTCAAAATATCAAATCATTCGCTGAATCAAAAGATAATTTCAAACTCGGAGCCTACTTAGCACAAAAAAGTGAATCCAAATGAGCAATTATTGCTACCGGTAGTGAGTTAGGGCTGGCAAAAGAAGTCGCTCAAGAATTAGACCTAAATTTAATATCCTTATCAAATTGACAAAACACACCAATTTGAGATCCAAATTTTGCAATTTCACTTGAATTAGCTTCTACTTTTGGTTGAAAAGCACATGCAAAATATAATTTTGGTCATGATACCTTTGGAATGTCAGCCCCAGCAGAAGACATTCTTGATGAAATTGGATTTCGAAGCAAAGATCTTGTTGAAAAAATTAAAAAAATTATTGCCTAATTTTTTTAATTAGCATATTAATTTACCACTGTTGTTTTTTTTGAATTTTGAAAAATTCTAATAAAAAATTAGTTTTTTAGACTTGAAAAAATAATTTTAACTAACAATTTAATAAGAAAAACAAACCTGATGGTAAAAAAAATGCCTTATCTGCAATAGATTTTTACAAACAGTTATTTCATTAGGTTAATTAATAAAATGAACTTTTGGTCAAGAACAGAAAAATTTCTAAATCTTAAAATACCAAAAAAATTTTCAATAATTCCGTTTTTATCTAATCTTGTGTATTTTTGACTTTTTTATTATTTAGTTTTTCAGTTTAACCCCAACAAGCAAAAAAGGCATTATTTTTTTCTTATTTTACTTTACTTAATAAGCTACCCCTTTCCTTTTTTTGTGCTTGTTTCAGTACTGAGTGTAACTGATGATGGTGATTTTTTAAGATTTTTTTATTTGAAAATTTTTAACAAGTATTTTTTAGTACATTTGTTTGAAATAATTACTTACTTAATTTTTTATTTCCCATATTCATATGTTTGTAGTTTTTTACAAAAAATATTCCATTTTTATTTAACAAAAAAAGTGAAACAAAAATTAGGTCGACTAAATCCAGAAAATAAATTCAATTTTTTAACTAATTTTGATTATGATAAATATTATAAATTTGCATGTAAAAGAGAGCTTTATTCACGTTATTTTGAAACAAATAATTGACATAAATATGATCAAATTGTTGAAAATATTATTAAGTCAATAAATAATTATAGATGATACCGCGAAGGCTATGTAGCCAGATATTATTCTCATATAATCTTGCAAATTTTTTTGTTTAATTCTGAAAATTCAGAATTAAAAATCAATCAAAAAAACTGAAAATATTTTTTAATAATCTATTTTATTTTTACAACACTACATTTCATATTTTCATGATACTCTATATGACTGTTTTTTGGATATGTTACTTGAAGAGAGACAAATACTGAGGATTTTTATAAAGAACTTTTTGAAAGTACTGTTGTTTTTGTTATGCCATTAATGTTTCTTGGGATGGGTTATGTTTTTATTCCTAGACTTTTTTATTATCCAAAAACGTGAGTAACATATTGACTATTTGAAAGCTAAAAATTACTGTAATTAAGTTTTAAGCAACTTAAAAAAGGCAAATTATAAGTAAATCAATATAGTTTTTAGACTTTTATATAAATTAGCGCTACTTTATTCAAGAGAATTTAAAATGCATTTTTGATCAACAGTTGAAAAATTTCTAAATCTTAAAATACCAAAAAAATTTTCAATAATCCCGTTTTTATCTAATCTTGTGTATTCTTGGCTTTTTTATTATTTAGTTTTTCGGTTGAACCCTAACAAGCAAAAAAGACATTATTTTTTTCTTGTTTTGCTTTGCCTAATAACTTACCCGTTTCCATTTTTTGCGCTTGTTTTAGCGCTGAGTGTAACTCATAATGTTGATTTTTTAAGATTTTTTTATTTGAAAATTTTCAACACGTATTTTTTAGCGCATTTGTTTGAAATAATTACTTACTTAATTTTTTATTTCCCATATTCATATGTTTGTAGTTTTTTACAAAAAATATTCCGTTTTTATTTAATAAAAAAAGTAAAACAAAAATTAGGCCAACTAAATCCGGAAAATAAATTTGATTTTTTAACTAACTTTGATTATGATAAATATTATAAATTTGCATGTCAAAGAAAACTTTATTCACCTTATTTTGAACAGATAAATTGATATAAACCTGATCAAAATGTTGAAAATATTATTAAGTCAATACACACTCATGATTGATTTCAAGGCTATGTAGCCAGATATTATTCTCATATAATCTTGCAAATTTTTTTGTTTAATTCTGAAAATTCAGAATTAAAAATCAATCAAAAAAAATGAAAATATTTTTTAATAATCTATTTTATTTTTACAGCACTACATTTCATATTTTCATGAGCCTCTATATGAGCGTTTTTTGGGCATGCTCTTTGAAGCAAGTCAAATACTGAGGATCTTTATAAAGGACTTTTTGAAAGTAATGCTATTTTTATTATACCATTGATGTTTCCTGCGATAGGTTATAGTTTTATTCCTAGACTTTTTTATCATCCAAAGACGTGAGTAACATATTGACTATTTGAAAGTTAAAAATTACTTTAATTGAGTTTTAAGCAACTTAAAAAAGGCAAATTATAAGTAAATCAATATAGTTTTAGACTTTTTATAAAAATTAGCACTACTTTATTCAAGGAAATTTAAAATGCATTTTTGATCAACAGTTGAAAAATTTCTAAATCTTAAAATACCAAAAAAATTTTCAAAAATTCCGTTTTTGACTAATGCTTTGTATTTTAGACTTTTTTCTTTTTTAGTTTTTAAATTTAATCCTAATAAGCAAAAAAAGCATTATTTTTTACTTGCATTACTTTACTTGATAAGTTTTTCGCTACCTTTTTTTGTAGTTGTTTTAGCATTAATTTTAAGTCCTAATATTGATTTTTTAAGGGTGCCATATCTTAAAACTTTTAATAATTATTTGATTACACTGGCTTTTGAAATAAGTACTTATTTAATTTTTTATATTCCATACACGTATTTTTGTGGATTTTTGCAAAAAGTATTCCATTTTTATTTAGCAAAAAAAGTAAAACAAAAATTAGGCAGGCTAAGCCCGCATAATAAATTTGATTTTTTAACTGACTTTGATTATAATAAATATTATAATTTTGCTGTAGGGCGTGTAACTTACTTTAGATCTGGGGTAAGTAAAACTGATAAAAATGATCCTAACAAAATTATAAAAAATATTCTCGCAACATTTGAAAGTAGAGTTAACATATTTATTCCTGGTAGAATTTTTTCTAGATATTATGCCCAAATAGTTTTGCAAGTTTTTTTATTTAATAGTCAACATCAAACATTAAAAATTGATGAAAAATACTGAAAAGTTTTCCTTTTTATCCATTTTATATACTTTGTTATTGATTATGGTTTACTTTTATTCATATTTTGATTAACCGTTGAATTTTTTAGAGCAACTATAATAGTTGATCTTCAATTCAATAGATTTTTATTGTTTACTGCTTTTCCCCATATTGTTCAACTTGCTTTTTTTATAATTGTATATTCTATAAAACCTTTGGGCTATGATGCCATTTTTAAAAGTATGAGTTAATGATTCTAAAAACAAGGCGATAAATTAGCCTTTTTTTATTATTTTTAGTTCAGATTTATAATACTTAAAATTCCTAAATCATTAGAGATTTTAATTATTTTTTATTAAACTTGTGATTGGCTCTTGACAAATTTAGAAGGTTTCTTATCCTGAGTTTCCCAGTTTGAAGGCAAAAATTCACTTTTTAGTGAATACAAATATAAAAAAATACCGGTAAATCGGTATTTTTTTATCGTAAAACCTTATTTTTTATTAATTCCGTTTAATTACATTTTTAAATTAATTTTTATGGTATAATTATAAATTATGAAAAAACAAAATTTGGTTTTATTTAATGTTTGAGGAAACTCGAAAGATAAACTATATAAATATGTTGGCTGAACACAAGGTTACGGTAAAGCTCCAAAACGGTGATTTAGTTTAGGAAATGTGCAAAATTTGGAAAAAATTAATCCAAATGCTATTCAAATTATCAAAGAAAAGTTGAAATTGTTTTCAAATTTAGATGACATGAATAAAGTCAAGATTGCTTTGCTTGATTCTATTAAAAATTCCACCATAATCGAAGGTTCGGTTTTTGTTGGTGGGGAATTAATTGAAAAACTTATTGAAAAGCACAATATTTTTGAATCACTTCCTAAAAGTAGACATAAAAATATGAAAGAAATTTTTAACTACTTAATTTCAAAACGGATCACTGATCCTGGCAGCATTATTAATGCTTTTGATAAAAAAGATGACTACTCAAATCAAATAAATACTTCCAAAAATAGCTTTTATAGACTCTTAGATCTTGTCTTTGAGTCACAAAATCAACTTTTAAATAGTGTCAACAAAATGGTAACAAGTGAACTTGGAAAAAGGGACAATGAATTTTATTTTGACTCATCAACAGTCTATTTTGAGACATTTGAAAGAAATGGATTAAGAATTCCTGGTTATTCTAAAGATGCTAAATTCAAAGAAGACCAAATTGTCATTGGCTTAGCGTGTGATAAAAATGGTATTCCTTTTCATATTAAAGTTTTTAAAGGAAATACAGCCGATTCTAGTACATTAATCCCTTTTGTATTAGATGTTGAATCCAAATATAATATCAAAAATATGACAATAATCGCTGATCGCGGCATGTCAACTGCTGCAAATATTCGATTTCTTGAATCAAGAAACTATAATTTCATTATTTCTTATCGTGCAAAGGTAGGAACTCAAAAATTTAAAAATTATTTACTAGATCCTAGCGATTATGTTAATGTAAGTGCGGATTTTAAGTATAAAAAAGAAGAATTTTATTCATCTTATAAGAATAAAAGATACACCGAAAATATTAGAAGAAGAATTATTACTTACAGTACAAAAAGAGCGATAAAAGACAGAAAAGCTCGCGAAGAGCAAATCCAAAGTTTTATCAAAAAACAAAATAAAGACGGTTTTATCGAGGTAAACAAATTGTTTGGTAAAAAACCTAAATATTTTAAGGAAATTTCAAACATGAAATTTGAATTAGATCAAAGTAAAATTGACAAAGACAAACAGTTTGATGGTTACTATGTTTATGAAACAAATATGCTAAATTTGAACGTCTTAGACATAGTTGAAAAATACCAAAAACAGTGGAATATTGAAGCTAATTTTAGAAGTCTAAAAGGTTTGTTGAATATTCGGCCCGTATTTTTAAGAATTGACGAGCATATCCTAGCTCATACACTTTTGTGTTTTATCTCGCTAGTTATTTTAAAAACTATAATCTTTAAAATCAACAAACATATCAGCGATAACAAGTTATTTGAAAACAATCAATTAACTGAGGTTGGTTTAGTAACGATGTTACAAAAATTGAGACAAAGGGTTGAATTTAACACTTTAGATCAGCAAATGATATTTAAAAATCGCGATGGTGTCCCTAGTGATCCGAATATTTGAAATAGGTACGATTTTTACTTTAATATCTTAATAAATAGGTAAAAAAAATTGTAATTAACTTTTAACAAAAAATTTAAAAAACTGCCTAAAACCAGATGCTTTTTTAAAATTACCTTATGAAACTGGGAAACTCGGGAGAAGGTTTCTTATTTTCCCGAGTTTCCCAGTTTGATGAGATAATCTTAAAAAAGTGTCCGGTTTTTCGGCGTTATTAACTAAAAAAGCAAAATTATGAATTTTTAAACTACTTTTTTAGTTTAAAACACTAACAAAAATCATAAAAAATACAACTGCTATTTAAACTCAACGTAAATAGAAAACTCGTTTTTACTTACACCGAGCCTAAAAAAAATATATGGAAGTTTTGAAAGAACAATAATTAAAAGCCATAAATTTATAGATTTCTAAACGGTTAAATTTATGGCATTCCATCATATTTAAAAATATAATGGAAAATTCGCATTTTCTGATTTTTCTATGCAAAAAACATAACTAATCCCCCTTAATTCAATATTAAAATTTATTAATTATTCTTAGTGTGATTTATTATAACAGAAATTTTTTTAGACCAAGCATTTTTTTTTTTTTTTACAAAAGGTTAATTTTAAAATAATAAAAATTAAGATTTTACGGTAATATTCAGTATTTTGTGTCTAAGCTAAATCTGTTTTGATAAAATTTATCATAAAGGACCAAAATATGAAAAAACAGCAAAAAACATTATCCCCATTGCAGTTGGAAGCTAGAAGAATTGCTAGCAAATACGCTGATTATAAAAAAATAACAAAAGAAGATTTTCACAACGAAATTTCGCATATGTTTAAAACTTTTGCTGAGGAGCTCTTAAATGCGGAATTAAGCCTATATTTAGGCTATGAAAAAGGCGACCGAAGCAAAAACGGTGCGAATAAATCGAATAAGCGAAACGGGTTTTCGGCCAAAACTGTGAATTATGAAAATGATAATATTCGTCTAAAAATACCAAGAGATCGAAATGGCACTTTTGAGAACAAATTCATCGGTAAATACGAAACAAATTTAGGTAATATCGAAGAACAAGTGTTTTCGCTTTTTGCATCAGGGATGTCATATGAAAATATAGTTGACACAATAAAAAATATCTATAAAAAAGAAGTAAGTAACGCCTGAATTTCTTCAATTACTGACAAATTATTGCCTGAAATTGAAAAGTGAAAATCGCAAAAAATTGATAATTCCTATCCAATTTTGTACATTGATGGGATGTTTTTTAATGTCAAAGAAAACGGTGTTTTTGTCAAGAAATCACTTTATCTTATTCTTGCAATTGATTGGCGGGGGAATAAAAAAGTACTGGGATTTTGGATTAAAAATACCGAATCAGCAAGTAATTGACTTGATGTTTTTAGTGAACTAAAAACTCGTGGGCTGGAAGATGTTCTAATAATTTCTTGCGATAATCTAAGCGGAATTAGTCAGGCAATTGAAGCGGTTTTCCCGCAAACAGATGTTCAAAAATGTGTTGTTCACCAAATTAGAAACTCGCTTTTAAAAGTTTCCTACAAGCACAAAAAAGAGTTTGCCCAAGATATGAAAAGTATTTATCAAGCGATTAATCAAGAATCTGCAATGAAAAATCTTGATGAATTTGCGGAAAAATGAGGCCAAAAATATCCATCAATTATCAAGTCTTGGTATACAAACTTCGTTGAATTAACGACATTTTTTAAATATCCATATGAATTGAGGCGAGCAATTTATACTACAAATACAATTGAATCAGTAAATAGATTAATTAGGAAAAATACAAAAACAAAAGGCGGAATTCAGAGTGTAAATTACCTTTCAAAAATAACTTTTTTAACGCTCCAAGACGCATCTATAAAATGACAAAGGCAGGTAAGGGATTGAGATACAATTAAAAAACAATTAGAAATTATTTTCCCTAATCGATTAAATAATGTAAAATTAGATTAGATTTCTATTTGAAAAAATCCATAAAACTTAAAACACAAAATTATGAACACTCCCGATTTTACCGTCAAAAAAACGAATTTATGGGTGTTTTCACATTTTTATACCCAATAAAAAGTGAATTTTTGCAATCAAACTTGCAAACTCAGGATTAGCAAAATTAATTTTATCTTTCAAAGTAATTCTTGGACAATTCAAAAAGTAAGTCAGAAATGCTAAAAAAGTTAAAAGAATAACCATAAATAATATATAATAAATAAAATAATCGAATTTTCTCTATAATTTACTTGATTTATCGAAAAAATTGGGAATATTAAATATTTTGTGTTTTAAGGTAAATCTGTTTTGATAAAATTTATCATAAGGGACTAAAATATGAAAAAAAAGCAACAACAATTATCCCCACTTGAGTTAGAAATTAAAAAAATTGCTAAAAAATACGTTGATAATAAAAAATTAAAAAAAGAAGATTCTCACAACAAAATCTCGATTATATTTGAAACTTTTATTCAAGAACTCCCAAAGGCGAAATTAAGCCAATATTTAGCCTATGAAAAAATCAAACGAAACAAAAATTTATACAATACCGAAGAGCAAGTACTTTACCTTTTTACATCAGGGATGTCATATGAAGATATTGCTAATACAATAAAAGATATCTATGAAAAGGAAATAAGTATTGACCGAATTTCTTCAATTACTGACATATTATTACCTGAAATGGAAGAGTGAAAATCGGAAAAAATTGACAATTCCTATCCAATTTTTTACATTGACGGAATGTTTTTTTATGTTAAAGAAAACGGTGTTATTGTCAAAAAATCACTTTATTTTATTATTGCAATTGATTGGCAGGGTAATAAAAAACTACTGGGATTTTGGATTCAAAATAGCGAATCAGCAAGTAATTGACTTGATATTTTTAGCGAACTAAAAACTCGCGGACTGGAAGATGTTCTAATAATTTCTTGTGATAATCTAAGCGGAATTAGTCAAGCAATTGAAGCACTTTTCCCGCAAACAGATGTTCAAAAATATCTTATTCACCAAATTAGAAACTCGCTTTTAAAAGTTTCTAACAAAGACAAAAAAGACTTTGCCTATGATATGAAAAAGATTTATCAAGTGAATTGAGCAATTAATCAACAATTTGCAATGCAAAATCTTGATGAATTTTCGAAAATATGAGGGCAAAAATATCCTTCAATTATAAAGTCTTGGTATGATAATTTCGCTGAATTAACGACATTTTTTAAATATCCAAATCAATTAAGGGAAGCAATTTATACGACAAATTCAATTGAATCATTGAATAAATTAATTAGGAAAAATACAAAAACAAATGGTGAAATTCAAAGTGTTAATTACCTTACAAAAATAGCTTATTTAACGCTCCGGAACGAATCAATAAGATGACTAAGATTAAGAAATTGAGACATAATTAAAAAACAATTAGAAATTATTTTTCCTAATCGATTAAATAATGTAAAATTAAATTAGATTTCTATTTGAAAAATCCATAAAAATTTAAAACACAAAATTATGAACACTTGCAATTTTGTTGCTAGCTATAAAAAAACCTCGTTTTTACGAGGCTTTTTTATAATTAAAATTTGTGATTAGGCATATTCAGATCTAAATTTTTCAAAAAGTTTGTTATATTCCTCTTCAGTTTGAGGTGTGTCAAATAAAACAAAACCTTTAAAGGTGATTCCAGTTTCAGATCTTGAAAGTGGTAATTTGTCGATTTGTTCTTGGATTTTTGATTTGGTGGTTCCAAAAGTAAAACCTTTTTCAAAATTAATTTTTGCACCTTCTGGTATTTCGCGACTTCAGGTAAATCTCGGTTTTTTAGCATCATCAGATTCGGTAGAATAAAACTTCATATTCATAATTGATTTGCCATCTTTTTTTTGAACATCCACGCCTAAAATAATAGTGGATTCAGAATTATTAAGAAAATCTTGAAAATCTGAGTGAGGATTTTCTGGTTGGAATGCCACTCCAATATTCATACGTTCATCAGTGTAAATTATAATTCTACCATTATATGTCGTTTGAAATCCATCTTTATTGGGATTAGAAACTTTAGATGGCGGTTTAGGGACAAAATCAGCACCAATTTCAAAAACATCGTCCAGATAGCGATTCTTTTCAATAACTAAATTAAAATCATTTGCTTCTTCACCTGTTTTTAGTAAAAAATATTGGATCAAATTTGACTTAGGCAATTTTTTTGGTTTAAAAGCATAAAAGAAGGAAGTGCCGTCTTCTAATTTTAGATCTGTGTTGTTATTTACAGTTTTATCCAAAGAAATTCCGCCTTCGGCTAGATAAATACCTTGTTCTTGTTCATCAATATGAACTTTTTCTTTTGATTTATCTGAAGGAGCTGGATTTGCCTTAAATCTAAAATTTGGATTATTAACGGCTGAAATTGATTTTACAACTTGCTGTTTTTGGCCATTTAAAGATTCTTCTTCTGTTTCAACATTAGTTTTTCAATCTAAAAATAGGTGAGTTTTGACGCTATCAGAAAAAGATTTATAAAGTTTATTTTCTTTATTTACATCGTCAAGTTCAATTGTTAGATTTCTTTCAATTCCATTAGGGGTTTTAATCTTAAGATTTATTTCATAAGTCTCATCTTTATGATCTGCAGAAAAAGAAATAGAAGTGCCTTCAGGAAGATCAGCTTTTTCAAGATTTTCAAGAAGTTTTCTTAGGTAATCACCTAGTAAGGATTGTTGATTTGGAGAAGTGGTTGGGCTTGGAGCTGGGGTTGGGGCTGGATCTTGACTAGTAGAAGGACTTGAATCTGAACTAGGAGGAGGGGTTGGGGCTGAAGAAGGTGCTGCGCTTGAAGAGGAACTTGCATCCTCTGTATCTTGGAATAAGGTTGGTAAAGCGCTAACATCTGCAACAACTGATGTAGAAGTATCTGAACCTTCAGTACCCTGATCAGCACCTGGAACAGCGCTTGGAGTTATTGGAGTTTGATTAATTTTATTGCTTTTTGTTGCAAAAAAATTAAGAGCCTCGAAAAAAGGTTTTAGTTGAGTTGTTATATCTTTTATATCGTAAGGTTTATTCAAAAAAGGTTTGATTTTATCATCAATTGTTGAAGCAAAAACTGTAATTGGCAAATCTTTCTTGATTTCAAAGCTTAAATTGTCAATATCTTGTGATCCTTGTTGATCAAAACTCTCAATTGCATTTTTAAAATATGCACCATAAATTTCTTCGGTTGTATCAAATTCTAGTTCAAAATTGAAAGTATAAGTATTATCTTCGCCAAGTTTTAAACCTAAAGGAAGTGATGTTTCTTCAGTAAAATTACCTTCAAGATTTAGTCCGACATTGATAATATTAGAATTTTTAGGATTATTTTTGTTTTCTTTTACTGAAAAAGCGGCACTTTTTGGATCAAAATTAGGGATTAAATTTTTAATTTCTTCTAGAAATGTTTTATTTTCATTTGAATTTTCGGTTGTATTTGAACCTGAATTTGAAGTAAATCAAGAATTAAACTGCTGAAGATTTAAATTTTGAGGATTTTGAGCAAAATATTCTGATAGACTAAGCTTATTTTGTGCTAAATGTTTAGAAATTGCTGAGCTAAATTTATAATTTTTCTTAAAAATTTTTAATAATCCAGAAGATTTTTTTTGGTCAGTTTTCTTAGGAACATCGACAAAATTAAGTGTTAATTTGCTACTTTTTTGTGTTTTTTTATCAACTAAACTTAATGCTAAGTCAATTTTATTGTCAACATCGTCAATATTTGTAAAATTTAATTTTTCTTGTTGCAATTCAGGTTTTATTTCAAAATTGGAAGGAAAAACAAAAACCGGTTCAGAATTTATGTTGAACGAAATTCCGCCAAATTTAGAAAATGTTGCAAACAGTGCTGAACTTGAATTTTTTGTTTTTTCAAAATTTTCCTTAAATTCATTATAAAACAAAATAGCAATTTCGGTTGCGGTTTTTCCTTCTAAAAAATCTTGATTTAAAAGGCTAATTGATGCACTCAAATTTTGAGCTGAAAAATTCAAGGTTTTATCTTGATCTGAAAAATCTAAGTCAAAACTTGCTGTATAATTTATACTTTTGCTTGAATTTGAAATATTAACGGCAAGATTTTTTATCTTGTTTGACTCAATTTTTACTTCTGATTGGCTCCTTGGAACAACCAATCTGAAATTTAAATCTGGATATTTTTGACTAATTTGACTAAAGTCAATTGCATTATTTAAGTCAAAATTGTATGCTTTATCAAAATGCAAATTTAGCGCATCAGAAGCGCTTAATTTTTTAGCAAATTTTGACTTAAGTTTTAAATTAGCAACTAAACTATCAAATTCAGTCGTGTTAAATTCTGAATTAACATTTAGATTTATAGCATTAGCTAGTTTTTCGTCAAATTCTGATAATTTTGAATTATAATTTTTTGACTGTAAGGAGATTAAATAAGGAACACTGGCAGAAATACTAACGACCGCGCTAACTCCAATAATTGCAAAAATTATATGATTTAATTTAATCTTTTTCATAATAATTTCCTTTAAAATCTTATTATTTTAATAATAAGGAGGTTGTATACTCCATGATAATAACGCGGATAGGTTGACTTGAGAAATTTTGAGGATTCTTTTTATCATAAAGATATAAAAATAAATTATGTTGAACTTGACTTCCAGTGTTAGGAATTTTCTCAAGTACACCGGTAATGTCACCGTCAGTAGTTTGTGAGGATGCGTCTGCAGTGCCTGCTGTTTGATTCTCTTTTGCTTTTTTCATTGCATAAAAGCCTAAATCTTTGTGTTCTGAGGTTAAATAACTACTAAAAGGTAGTTTTTCTACTTCTTTATCAACAGATACTGGCTCGTTTTCCTTTGATTTTGAGACAGCGAGATTGATTTGGGTTTTAAAATCTTCAAAATCTTTCTTGGTTAAGAAAACTATTTGTGAATTTGGTGAAAAAGTTGAGGCAATTTCATCTAATTTATCAACTTCATCGCTTAAAAGTTTATTATCAGGGTTGATTTTTAGTTCAATTTCTGATTTTTTTGTTTGATAAATAACGCTAACTAGATCACCGTTTTTATCAACTGGACCAATATTGTATCAATATTTTACTTTTAAATCTTTTTCACTAGATTTTCCTAAAGCATCAACATTTGTTAAATTAGGTTCCAAGCTAAATTGAATTTTGTAGTTAAAATCCTTACCAAAATTACCAGTAAAAAGTTTTTGACTCTTTTGTTTTGAATAAGCTAATGAATAAAAAGCTGCAAGAAAATCGGTGAGATTTTCGATGTTATTTTTATTGTCTGTGCTTGAAAAATTAGGTTTAGTAAATTGATTTGATAGTAATTCGATCTGTTTTATAAAATATTCAGGACTAAAAGATGAATTTGTTTTCATCAAATTAAGTGTATTTTTAAGCTCATTATTAATGTAAAAGCCATTTTCAAGAGGTTTTTCAGTATTTAAAAAACCATAGTTAAATGAAAAAAGTCAAACTGTTGGCTCACCAGCTTCATCATTAATTTGACCACGTGGCTGTTTTGTAGGCTTAATTTTAATTTCACTTAATTTTTTAAATAATTCATTACTATTAGAATTTTCTGGCCAGTTTGTTTCAGAAGTTATTAATCCAAAATGTTTAAGATAATCAAATCAATATTTTGCAACAAAACTAATGTCTTGTTTTGATAAAAATGACAAAAATTGTGAAATTTTCTCGTCGGTATTAAAATAATTAGAATAAATTGATGTTATACCTTTAGAGGCGGCATCATCAATGTTTGAATTTTTAATTAAATCTTCAACAGTTGGCAAATTATAACTGTCAACCATTGATTTTAATTGGGCTTCATCAAATCTAAAACCATAATAACGGGAATTTTGAAGAACTTTCTTTAATTTTTCAAAATTATTTGTTTGAATTAGTGCTAATAATTCCTCTTTTGGAATCCCTTTTTGATTATCTTTTCTAACAAATTCTTGGACTTTTGGTTCAATAGTCAAACCACTTTTCTTAATTGAATCTGCAAAATCAGGATCATTTTGAGCTAATATTTCAAAATTTTTAATACTTTGAGAAAATTTTTTTATAGCAACAATTTTATCATTTCTTTTATCTTTTATAACAATATCACCATTAATTTGGGCAACAACATTGTTATCTTTAAAGTCTAAATTGACTTGTTCAGTGTCTAGTTTTATTTGAACATCTAAAAATTTTGAAATTTGGTTAAAATTTAAATTTGCTAGTTTATTTTCGAATCTAATTTTTGATATTAGTGGTGTTTTGACAATTTTTTCAATAAGTGAATTAAGAAAATCAGCACGATTTTCTTTGGTTGCAAAAATTTCATTATTATAGTAATTTAGAAAATCTCATCCTGTAATTAAAGTTGAATTATTTTGACTAAAATTATTTATTGCAAAATAATCACTGTCAGAAAATTCGCTTAAAACAATATCATCACTAATTGACTTATCAAGGAAAGAATTACTTAAATTGAGTTGAGTAGTAAGGAAAAATTTGGAATCTTTGTTAAAATCAGCGGCAATTTCCTTTGAAAAATCAGAAGAAAACTGGGCAACAAAGGTCAATTTATAAACCCCTGGAGTTGCAGTTTTTACTAAATATCGATCGGTTATAATTTGATCTTTTACCAAATTTATATCATAGCGAGGTTTTTTAGTGCCACTTTCAGATTCAAAGTAAAAGCTTTTATTGCTAAAAATTTGTGAAATTATCTCATCAAGGTTAAAATATTTGTTAATAATTTCTCTAGCTTCAGTGTCATTTTTTGTGCTATTAACTTCTTTTTGGAAATCTTCAATTGAAATTAGCTTTGTTAATTCTTTTTTAAATGAAAAATTAACCTCACTATTTGTGTAAGGTCTTAATTTCTTGAGCTGGTCTTCTGAGTAAGTTGAAAAATTAGAAAGTGAGTAATCTGGAACGTAATTATAAGCAACTTTTTGTTTAAATAAGTCAGAAATTGCTGTTTTATTGTCATCTAATTTTTGTGAAACTCGCCAAAAAACCTCGAATGTTTGCTCATTGTCGTCAGGTTTGATATCAAAAATTTCCAATTTGAAAGGTTTTCAATTATGATCGGTTGAAAAATTAACGGGAATGCTAGAGTTATTAGTCTGGTAAAAATCAAAAAAATCTATTAAATCAATGTCAGTTTTTTTGGTATTATCGTCGTTCAAAAGTTTCTTTTTTAGATCTAAATAGTCTGAATTAGCATTTAAATATTTATCCTTTATACTAATGAAAGAAATTGATTTTGCTTGGTTTTGCACATCAATTCGTGGGTTTTTTAGTTCTAAATTTGCAAAAACAACTAGCGGAACGGCAATAATTGCTCCACCAGCAAGAGTGCTTAGCCCTAAAAGAAAAATATTTTTTTTAGTTAGTAGTTTTTTAGTGATTGTACTTTTCGTCACCTTTCCTCCTATGTATTCTATAAAAAATTTTAACAAAAAAAAAAAAAAGGAAAGAAATTCCTTAAATTACTTAATAAAGAAACTTTTTTATAATAAATTTTTTTAAATTTTTAAAATAATTACTTTTATCATAGGAAAGAATTTGTGAGTCGAGTGCTTAAAAGTTAAAAAACACTAACTAGCAAAACTCTTGATTAATTAGAAATCTTGATTTTTATGAGATAATCCTAAAAATCAAGATTTAAAGGAGAACCTCATCCAGAATTAACTAAAAAATCAATTTTTTATTGCGGTAAAATTAACTATAAATCAAACAAAATTTATCTTGTTTTAGTTGGATCTTCATAGTTAGCGGGATAAGTTCCATCATGGATTTGTTGTAAAACTTGATCTCTTAATTTAGGTTGGCCGGTAACACTAGAAAATCGATTAGTTTCAGAATTATAATAAATCATTGTCAACATATCGTTTAATTTTACGTCATGAGATTTGTAATAGGTGTGTCAAACCCAACCTGGAACTTTTACAGGATTGCCTATTACTTTATCAATAAAGTTTTTGTAATCAGTATCGGTTTTTTTAGTTTTATTTGATTGTTCACCATTTTGTAACGATGTACGGATTATTTCGGATGCAGTATAAGAAGACAAAGCGCCACCGTAAAATGCCCAAGTTTTAACTCCAAGCTTAGAAATTCTTGACTCATATGTATAAAAAAGAAGAATTAACACTAATCTATAAAGAAATCTTCCCTTCGCGGTGTCTTTAAAGTTATCAATTGATATTTTTGTCTTTGTACTTTCAGAAAACCATATTTTGTGAAATAACTTCGAAATTGCGTCTAATTGAGAATCTTTTCCGCCAGATCCGCCAGATCCCGCTTTTCCACCAGATCCTCCATTTCCGCTAGATCCAAAAACTTCCTTTAATGAAATTCCGGTGTATTCTATGTTATTTAATTCGTTTAAAATTGGAGAGTTGTTATCTTTATTTGTAGAATCTCATTTTGGCGAGGTGAGGAAAAGTATATCAAAAAATTCGGCAAACAACTGTGTTGATATTTTTTGACCAGTTGGTGTTTTTATTGATAAATTTGTCTCATCTATCAAGTTTTGGGTTTCTGTTTGCGGGGTTTGTGGGGTAGAATCTTCAATTTTTGGTTCAATTTTGACCACTAAATCAAGGTTGAGAACTTTTGAAAGGTCTAATTTATTAAACAAGGTTTCAAAAAAACTTTTTGCTTGTTGACTAGTATCTGATTTTTTAATTGATTCAACAATTTGATCAAAAATGCCAGAAATAAGGGGATTTTCAAGACCTAAACCAATAAATTCTCTTAAAAATTTTTTTAGTGTTTCTCTTGGTTTTCCAATGTTAAAACTAGAATAATCCTTATTGTCATCTAAATTTAGCTTTAAATATGAAGCAATTACGTCAATCACTAAATCAGAAAATTTATCATTTTTTACTAAAAGATGCACCACGTATCATAAATATGATTTTAAAAATTCACTATTATTTTGTACTTCAGATTGGCTCTGGCTTTGGTTAATTTGGGTTGTTGATTCACCCTTTAAAAAATTAGCCAAAAGAGAAGAGAAAGTTTTTACATCTTTAAAAACCATTGGATTTTTATTTATATAGCTCAAAAGTCTAAAAATTAAAACTTTGTTTGCAGAATCTGGTAAAAATTGCAATAACAATTCTTTGAGTAATGGCTCAATTTCCTGTCTTTTTTCTTCAGACAAATTGCTAAACAATGAAAAACTACTTACATCACCAATAGCTAAGGAATTAATTTTTTCTTTAAAAAACTTAGATTGGAAAATTTTAGTTATTACTTTTCAAAGATCATTTTTTTCAGAGTGTTCAATTTTATTATAAACTGATGCAACTTGTTTAATAAGTTCAACAATAAATTCTTCGTTTGCAATTTCAGATTCTAAAAGCAAATTTAAATCTGAAGCTGAAAAATCACCGCTAGTGAACTTGCCTAAAATTGAAATAAACTTTGTGAGTAATGCATTATTTTTTGAATAATTTGCCTCGGATTGCGAGGTTGTTTCACTAGGAGTCGCTGGTGATGAAGAACTTTGGGATTCTCCAGTATTACTATTATCATTAAAAAGTTGGGTATTTGCTAGCGACCCAGAAAAATCCTGACTTACATTAACAGTAGCGGCTTCAGGTGGAAAAAGTTCCTTTGGATCACTTTCATTTTTGTAAAAATTATCAATGTTATTCTGTATTATTTCTTTGACTAATTTAAAAAGTGGTTGGAATTCAGTTTTTTCAAATTGAGTTTCAAATATTTTTCCTGCTAGTTTTCCAAAATTATCAATTAAAGTCTCATTTTTTTCATCTAATTTAACAATAAATTCACCAATAATTTTATTAAAATATTGTTGTTCAAATAATGTTTTAATTAATGAAAAATTATCTAAAGGTTTTTGGATTTTTGCTTTTGCAACTATTTTAAAGTAGGAATTAAACAAATCTTTTAGTTTTGGTGATTTTAAAAATCAATCAAAAATTGGAAGAATATTCTCAAGATAGTCTTGCGGAACATTTTTTAAACCTGCACGAATTTGTTCAGAAATTGGATTGCTACTAATAATTTCAGAAATCAAAGTTGAAATACTATCTTGAGAAATTGCACCTTGATTTTCTCTATTATTTAAAGTATTTGTTTGGTCTTCTGAATAATAATTATTTGCAATATCGACACTAAAACTGTCAAATAAGGTCTCAAGAACAGGTTTTTTAGGGGTAGAATTACCTGAAATTGCATCAAATATGATTGAAATTAATGCTTTTATTATTAGTGGGGAATGAGTTTTTGTTTGATCATTAAAATCTAAAGTTGAATCTCTTAATTTTGAAAAAATATCACGAACTAAATCCAAAATTGTCTGAACTGATTTTTCTGACAAATTTAATTTATATTCTTGCAAAATTATTTTTAAAAAGTCAGAAATTGAATTTCAGGTTGAAGAATCTCCTAAGAAAAGTCTAAAAACTTCCTCAATTAGCGGAGTGTTTTCTTTGAGAAAATTTTCAACTAGTGAATTAAAGTTTGGATGCGATTTAAATTTCTCTTCGTCAAAAAAATACTTAATAAGTTCTGAAATTAATTTTTCAACTTGCTCTGACTCAAAAAAGTTTGTTAAAATGCTTAAAACTGAATTTTTGATTTTAGGTTTACTAAAAAAACTATTTTGGTTTAATTTTTCAAGAAGTTGTTTGTGCAAAAATGATTGTCCAAAAAGATTTTTGAAAAATGAAACTAAATTCTCATTGGAAATTTTATTTTTAAAATCAAGACTTGCAAGATTTTTTAAAAGTTTGTAAATTGTTTCTTGAGTAAAAAAATTATTTAAAAAGTATGATGAAAAATTTTGAAAAGATAATGTTTCATCAAGTGAAGCCATTTTGTGAGAATATTGTGCAATTTCAACTGCTTTTTGTTGTTTTTCGGCCTCTTCAAAACGCAATTTTGCTGAATTATATTCATCAAAATTTTCTTTAGTAAAAGCTTTAAAATTTTCTAAGGCCGACTTTACAAAGGTAAAAATTAAATTATCAGTTGGGGTTGTTTGGTCTTCTTTTCAAAGTAGATATTTATTTCGAAAATCTTGGAAAATTAGTTTAATTATTGATGTAAAAGTTGAAATGGATTGTTTATTTAATCCTTGTGAGCTTAATGAATTTGAAATCAAACTACTAAGATTGGTTAAAAAGTCACCATTTTCTACATTTCTAGCGATAAATTCGTAAATATTTTCCTCAAGTTTTGGCAAATTATTAGCTAAAAACTGAAAACCAAAACGATTTAGGCTGTCAATTTGTTGATATGTGCTTTTATTTACTAAAAAATCGTTAATTGCTTGATTTACAATGTCAGTCAGTGGTTTGAATGAATTTGAAGCCAAAAAATCTTTAGCTGAGTCAAAAAAGAATGAAAAACTAGCATAATTAGGGTCTGAATCATCAATAAAATTAGTTATGTCAAATTTTGTTAAAATTGGGTAGAATTTATTGAGTAATTTTTTTAGTGAATCAATTTGGTTTTGGCTCAAATCAAAACTTAGAAGTTCGTGAAATAAATCAAGTAAATTTTTTGAATCTTTAAAAAAAGATGAGTAATTTGTATAAATTTGCTCTGAAAAAATTGAAGCAATATTTTCAGCAATATCAGTAGTTTTGATTCCTTTAATTACACCTAAGAAATTTTTTGCTGCTTGATCATTTAATTTAGCCCAAACATTAGTGCGAACAACAACATCGGCAATTGAAACTAAAAGATTAACAATCGCAGACTGGTCTGCCTCGTTCAAATTAAACTCAAAATTATCGTTAATAATCGATACTAATAATTTAACAGATTCATGATGTTTTAGTGTTTCGGAAATAAAATTTCGAATAAAAATAACATTATCGCTGTCATTATCAGGATTTTCTAAATAAGTACGAATTATTTCGTGAAAATTCTGTGAATTTTTATATTCGTTTGATCGAAGATGGTAGTCAGTAATTATTTTAGAAAATAATTTTCTTATTGAGTCAAAGGTAAAGACAACTTTTAAGTCTTCTTTATTTTTAAGGTCAATTTTGATAATATTATTTATTAGTAAATCTTGGATTATTGTTTGGCCAAAAATGGATGAAAAAATTAATTCTTTAATTTTTTCAGGATTTTTATCGGCAAATTCAGAAGTTACAACAGTATTTAAAACATCAATTATTTGTTTTTCGTCAAAATCAGCAAAAATATAATTAACAAGGCCAGAAATTGTTGCTTTTTCTCAGTCTTTCTTGTTAGTTACATCTTGAACATAAGTCTGAAAACGGTTGATAATTTTGCTAAAAAAGCCACTTGAGTAAATTTTTTGCAAAATTTCGGAAAAAGAAGCCCCTGAATTTTGGTTTTCCTGTCAAAAATCAGTTAGAATTTTCTGCACACTTGAATTATTTTGAACAGCTAACTGCATAAAGCGGCTTAAAAACGCGCCAAAATTATTATTTAGTATTACGTTTATAAAATTTTCTATCGGTGATTCTGTTGTTTTTTTAACATTTTGACTGGTTAATTTTTCAATTTCAGAGTCTTCTGAAATAAATTTTTCAGGTGAATTGTCAACTGTTAAAGCCTTCAAAATTTCTGAATTATTACCTAAATTTAGAATTCGACGGTAATAATTAGTATCTTTTTGGACATAATTTTCGTCCCATTGTAATTTAGTATTTGCTTCGTTTTTGAACTCTAGGTTTTGTTCAAAAGCTAATTTAAACAACAAATCCTGAGCCATTTTTTTATAACCCTTAGTTGATGGGTGAATGTCTAAGTCATTTGCACTAAATTCAGAGGTTTTTTCTTGCCAAATTGATTCGTTGTATAAGTCAACATAGTTTACTTTTTGGTTTTTTGCGGCCTTTTTGATTGTTGAATTCAAACGTTTTACTACTGAATCAGCATAATTTTCTGGAACACCGATTTCATTTGTGAGCATTTTTTCAAAAAATTTAATGATTTTTGAAGACAAAGAGTTATAGCCAACTAAAACTATTTGTAAATCAGGGTTGATTTTTCGCAAACTTTGAATTAGTAATTGTAAATTTCTGTAAATTTTTTGGTTTGCAATTTCAATGTTTTGGGCAAATTCAAAACTTGCTTCACCTTTTGAAGCAAGTTTTTGCATCGGTTTAGCAATTGTGCGAAAATCAATGGATTCCATTAAATCATTTGCACCTAATGAAAGAGTTAGCAAATTAGAATTTTTAATTTTTTGATATAGTTTTGGGTAGCTATTTAAATTAAAATCACCAAAAACATCGCGAATTTGCTGACCATATGGTGATTCTAATTTTTTGTCTAGATGATAATTAAAATTAAAATGGGTCTTATCTGAATTTTTATAAAATTGATTTTCGGGATTAAGTAAGTAAAGTCAATCACTAATTGTTGTTCAAGAAAGCGCTAAATTATCAAAGGATTTAAGTGCATTTGGTTTTATTTTTTGAATAAAACTGGCGAAAAAAGCAGGATATGATAGACCATTAATTTTGTTATTTTCATCAATTTTTCCGCGGAGGTCAACAGAGTAATCCCAATTAAAGCCAGCAGAAATTGAATCACCTATTGATAAATAGTTGATTTGGTCTAAAAGTTTTTCAGTTTGCTGGTCTGAATGGGTTATTGGTATATTAATGTGCTCGGTTTTATCGCGATTTTTTATTCCAATCAAAGTAATTCCAGAAATGGCCAGAGATAAAGTACCAAAACTTAAAAATATTTTGAATGCTTTAGTAAAATCAGGTTTGGAGATATTTTTTTTCATCATTTTACCCCGCTTCTTTTTGTTATTCCAGATTTTTTTTAATACAAATCGATTAGATTGGTCCAATTAGATAAGGAGCAAACTAGAAAAATTAAATTAAATTATACACTAAATTAACATAAAAAATCAGATAATTATCTTTTTTCTATATTTTATTTTAAATTGGCTTGTTATTTTTTTATAATTTGTTAATTTTTTTCAGAAAGATGCTTAATTTACATTTCTTTTTGCTTGCACAGAGATTTATTTTTGCCATGTGCGGTTGTCCAATTTTTGTCCATTTTACAAAGTTTTTTTGTAAATTTCTTATTAAATTATTGTCATATAGACGTCTGAATTTGTCTGAATTTGTCTGAAAAATGCAAAATTGGGATTTTTAAGAATTTAAATTTAGCAATTTTGATGTATTTAGTTTTTTTAACCCTTAATTTTTATTGTTTATTTTGACACACCTTTTTTATTGTGTATGAATCAATATACTAATTTAATGAAAAAACTCCGCGGTTAACGGAGTTTTTTCATATGGTGGAGGTGCGGGGATTCGAACCCCGATCCAATTAAAATAATTTAGTGGAGTCGACAGTTTAAACTAAAAAATCTAATTATAAAGGTATAAAAATATAATAATTTATAAAAAAGAATAAGAATTAAAGAATATATTAATAAAAAGAATAAGAATTAAGAATAAGAATAAGAATTAAAGAATAAGAATAAGAATTAAAGAATAAGAATTAATAAATCAAAGGAGTTAAATAGTCCTGTATTTTAAAATGTATTTGAAAACCAAAAACAAATATTTACTAATTATTTTAGTATTTACAGGGAAAACTTAATATATTGAATTAAGGAAGATATATTATGTTATTTATATTATTGAAATAAAAAACTGATAGGTTTTATTATGAATTAAAGTGTTGCAAAATTTAATTGGGTATTCATCATTGCGAAATTAAATGTTGCATCGTCTTTAGCTTTAATTGAATCTTTTGCGTTTAGATTTACATGGTATTATGGTCTACCAAACCACTGCATCCAAAAAATTTTTTTAATTGTCAAAACCAGAGTCACCCCCATTTATGTTATAGCTATTTCAAGGTATTTATAGAAATAGCTATAACACATTATAACATATTTTTTAATTGCTATATAAAAAAAAAAAAAAATATTTTAACTACATGGATTCAAAATTGGTACTAGCTAATAGGTTTTTAGATTATAAATTAGGGTTATTCTTATTAATTTTGTCAATTTTTTCAGTTATTTTAGTAATTTTAAATGCATCAATTTTTTGTGTTAGATTATTTAAATAGGTTTCTACAATTTTATTAAGGTTCTCTTGAATTTCACCAGCATCCTTGATAATTCTTTCTGCTAATGATCTACTTCTTTCTGCTTTAGTGTTAATTTTGTTTATTGATGCTTTTAATGTTTTTTCTTTTCAGTCATCAAACTTTTGAATGATTTTACTTGCATCTTCAAGACTTTGACTTTGAATCTCTAATTTATTTTCTTTTAGAATTATTGATTTTAAAAGCATTAAAAGCGCTAAATAAAAATGCGGACGGCAAATGAAAATTTTTTCATAATTAGGGGCAACATCAATTGTAAAGTATTTCTCAGGCTCGAGTTCTGTTACTAAAATAGCATAGCTAGCTTTTTTCTTTATACGGTCTGCCTCAATTTTTTTGAAAAAATCTTTGTTTTTTTGTTTTCCAGATTTTTCTTTTGATTCAGATTTTGCTTCTAAAATGATTTTTGTTTCAACATTGCGACTTTGATCATTAATTGTAAAAATAAAGTCGGATTTTGTTGCTTTTTCTCCTGGTTCATCCTTAATATTTACAGTATCTTTTTTTAGTTCAACAACAACTGAATCATTGTCGTCTTTACCAAAAGGGAAAACGTCTCTATACCTTTCTAAAATTCAGTTTTCAAGATTTTCTCCTATTTGTTTTGAGCTAATATTTTTATATTTATATTTATTTAATTCATCATTTAGGTCATTTATTTTCGTATCTTTTTCGTTAAGGGAATGTTCAAATCCTGCTTTTACATCAGCGGTTGTTTTTTCACGCACTTCAGCTATTTGTTCCAGCCATTTTTTCTCAGTATCTTGTTTAAATTGCTCATATGCTTTAGATTGAGCAGATAAAAATTCTGATTGCTTATCTTTAATAGCACTATTAATAATGTTATCTTGGTTTTCTTCAAGAGCTTTAATTTTTTCTTGCAGTTGCTTAATTGTTCCTTCCATTTCAGCAATTGCAATTTCTTTTTTACCAATTTCTTTTATATGTTGTGTACTTAAGTCTGATTTTACCTTATCATTTTGGGATTTTAATTCCCTATTTTCCGCATTAAGTTTAGAATTTTCATCTTTTATTTTTTTAATTTCAGGATCATTTGTAAAAATATCATTGCGAATTTGTTTAGTATGTTCGCTTAATTTCTTTTTTGTTTGGTCATCTATATAATTTTGTACTTCACTTACAAGGGAAAATCAATCACCTTTTTTGGCATCCTCTAGAAGTTGATATGTTAGTGTTTCTTTATTAATTAATTTGACTTTTATTTCATTGTTTTTCTTTATTTCCATAACAAAATAATTTTAACACATATTTAAAAATAGCAAATTTTTAAAATTAGATAAAAAAAATTAAAAATGTGGTATAATTTAATTTTAGTTAATTTAAGAACACCTTAAATTAAAATAGTCAAACTAATTATCTTAAAATGAAAATTAAAAAGAAATCAAAAGAAATTCACTTTGCTGAATGGGATCAAATATTAGATTTAACTCAAAGTCAAAAAAATAATATTTTTTCAAATTTTGATTTTGATGATAAAATAAGTTTTGACTTTCACGGTTTAGACACTCAAAAAACAGTAGCAATTGTTGAAAATTTAATGTTTGAATTTAGAAAATCCAATAAAAAATGTATAAATCTAATTTGTGGCGTTGGTTTAGGACATGTTCGTGAGCAAATTTTGGATAATTTATCATTTTATTCTAACGAATTTATAATTGGGTTTGAAAATCAAGGTCTAATTCGTGTTTGCAAAAAGTAAATTTTAGAAAAAACTAAAATTTTGTTAAAATTTGTTTTTATTTAAATTCAAATGAAGTCAATCCAATTTTTAGTCTAGCAAGTTGGACTAAAAATTATTGTTAGTTTGAAAATCATTTTTATAATAAATAATTCATTTTTATAAATTTAGAATTTATTATCTTTTAAAAAATATAATATTTGATAATTATGACAGGAAAAATATGTCACTAACTACTAATCCAACGCGTTTTTTTGGTCTTGGCGGAATGCAAGAAATCGGGAAATCAACGCTTGTAATTGAAGATAATTATGATATTGTAATTATTGATGCTGGTATTAAATTTGCCAACCTTTTTTCAACAGGAATCAAAGGAATGGTTCCAAATTACCAATATCTTTTAAAAAATCAAGCAAAAATTCGCGGTATTTTTATCACCCACGGTCATGAAGATCATATCGGCGGAATTGTCTATCTTGTTCAAGAAGTTCCAATTAAAAAAATTTTTGCCCCAAAAATTGCAATTGAATATTTAAAAGCCAAATTTGTTGACCATAAAATTAAAAGGGAAATTGAGTTTGTTGAAATAAAAAAGGACGATGTCTATCATTTTCAAAGTTTTAAAGTTGACTTTTGAACAGCTCAGCACTCAATTCCTGATGCCTTTGGTGTTCGGGTAACTTCAAGACATGGTTCAATTATGTGTACTGGCGATTTCAGGTTTGACTATACCCCAATTGGAAATTACACTGACTTTGACAAACTAAAACAAATCGGGAAAAACAATCTAACAGTGCTTTTTTCAGATTCAACTAATGCAATGCGGCCAAACCACTCGCCCTCTGAACGGGACATTCTTGCTGATATTGAAATGCACATGCGTGCTGCAAGCCGAAAAATTATTATTACGGCATTTGCCTCAAACTTGACAAGAATTAAGGCACTAATTGAAATTGGAATTAAATTAGATAAGAAAATTCTTGTCTTTGGAAGATCAATGGTAAATGGGATTAATATCGGTCGGCGTTCTGGCTATATTAATGCTCCTGATGAGTCTTTTCTTGGTAAAAATTTATCAGGTGTTGAAGAAAATCAAATGCTAATTTTAACAACTGGATCCCAAGGTGAACAACTAGCTGCTCTTGATCGAATGTCAAACAAAAAGCACCCTAAAATCAGTATTGAACCTCGTGATATGGTTATTTTTTCTTCATCGCCAATTCCAGGAAACAAAATTAAAATTGAGCATTTGATTAACCGACTTTATAAATTAGGGGCAATTATTAAAGAAAACGGGCCTGATGGTTATCTTCATACCTCAGGGCATGCTTATAAATCTGAGCATGAAAAAATTTTTCAACTAACAAAACCAAAATATTTTTTTCCTTATCATGGCGAATACCGAATGGCGCTTGCTCACTCTCAGACGGCAATTGAATCTGGAGTCAGTCCAAAAAATGTGATAATTCCAGATAATGGTGAAGTTTTTGAAATTGTTAATCAAGAAGTTCGCAAAACCAAGAGAAAAATTCCATGTGAGCCTATTTATATTGACGGAGATACAATTTCCCGTGATAATTCGCGGATTATAAATGAACGTCAATACATGCGTGAAAACGGTGTTGTTTTTATTTTTGTTCCTTTTGATAAAAAAAATAATGAAATTAAAGGTAGAATTTCGATTATTACAAAAGGTGTCTTTTCTATTCGAACAGGAAGTCCAATTATTGCTGATATTAGGCGAATTAGCTATTCATCAATTCGCTTTTTTGTGCAAAAAGATCCAAACTGATCAATGCCGCAATTAAAGCAACTGCTAAAAAATAGATTAGGCGCATATTTCCATCGGTCAAAACGTTGAAATCCGGTTATTTTGTCAAAATTTATTTTTGTTGATGAAAAATTTGATTTTTTAGCAAATTATGAACAAAAAGAAGCAGAAAAATTTGTTGACTATAAAGCAGAGCAAACAAAATTGGCAAGTCCAGTTGACAAAAAAGTTGTAAAACCAAATCCAAATAGTAAGTCCTCAAGCATAAATTCACAAAAAAGTGCTAATTCTAGCGAAAAAACAGCTGTTAAGCCCAATAATTCAAACAAAAAAAATCTAAATTATTATAATATCCAAAAAAGCACAGATGAAAAATTAAGCAAACCAAGTCAAAAAAATATTCCAAATAAAGTAACAAAAAAAGCATTAAATTCGCAAAATCTTCTAAAAAATGAGGCTCAAGCTAGCTCAAGTCAGGAAAAAACTTTTGCTAATAGCGAGTCCTCTCAAAATAAAAAACCACGGATTATACGAAAAAAACCTGATTATTTAACAGCAAATTCAGCCAATTCTGGGGATAATTTAAACACTAAAAATATTCAGCCAAAATTTAGAAAAAATCAAAATACAGCCAATTCTAAACAATTTTTTGCAAAAAATATAAAAGAAAATCCTGTTGCTTTTTCAAAAAATGCTGATAGTGATAATTTTGAAAACTTAAATTATAATAATAAAAAATTTAATAAAAACAGTAAAAATTTAAATCAAAATTTTGTTAAAAATCAAACTGCCCGCTTTAACAACACTAAAATGTGCCCGGTTTTTTACCCTAAAAGCCCTGATTCTACGCAAGTAACTTTTCATAAAAACCCAATGGCAGCCAAAAAAAATTATAGAAGCCAAAATTTGAATGATAAAATTGGCAAACCTGAAAATTCAAAACCTAAACAAACAACAGAAAGTAATTAAGAAATGTTAAAAAATAAAGACACGCATAATTTTATTTACATCAAAGGTGCAAGTGAGAACAATTTAAAGAATTTTGACCTTGTAATTCCTAAAAATAAATTAGTTGTCTTTACTGGGGTTTCAGGATCAGGAAAGTCATCTTTAGCCTTTAATACGATTTATGAAGAGGGAAAACGACGTTATATAGACTCTTTGAGTTCGTATGCGCGACAATTTTTAGGCGGAACTAAAAAACCAAAAGTTGAAGCTATTTACGGACTTTTGCCAACAATTTCTGTTGAGCAAAAAACAAGTCACAACAATCCCCGTTCAACTGTTGGAACAATTACCGAAATTTATGACTATTTTCGGCTTTTATTTGCCAAAATCGGTAAACCTTTTTGTCCTAATCATAAGGCTGAAATTGTTCCGCAAAAAATTGTCAACATTTTAAATTCAATTTTGTCGCGGCCAAAAGGTACTAGAATTGTAATTATGGCTCCTGTTGTTCAATCTGAGCGCGGGTCGCACCGAAATTTAATTGAAAATCTTAAAAATCAAGGTTTTTTGCGACTTAAAATTAATGATGTTACATATTATCTTGCAGATGAAATTAACCTTGATCCAAAACAAAGACACACAATTTCTGTTGTTATTGATAGATTTGTTCTTGATGATGATGAAGAAACTAGACTTCAATCTTCGCTTGAACTGGCATTTCAAATGGGAAAAGGAATTGCCCTTTGCGAGTTTGATGATTCTGAAGTAGTTAGATTTTCAAAATTACAGGCTTGTCCTTTTGGTGATTTTGAAATGCCAAGTCTAGAAAATCGGCTTTTTTCATTTAATTCACCTTATGGAATGTGCAAAACTTGTAAAGGATTAGGGACAAATTTAGAGGCTGATTTTGATCTTGTTGTTCCAGATAAAAATTTGTCTATCAACCAAGGTGCCATTAAATACTTTGGAAAATCGATAAATACAAAATCATTAGAATGGCAAGAGTTGCAAATTTTGCTTGAGTATTTTGAAATTTCACCTGATAAAAAAATCCACGAACTTACAAAAAAAGAGCTTGAAATTATCAATTATGGCTCAAAAGAATCAATAAATTACTCGCTGGTTTCCGAAAGTGGAAAAAGATATGATTATTTTCGGCCAATTGAAGGTATTTTAAGTCGAATTCAGCGTAAATTTTGGGACACAACAAGCGAAGATCTTCGCCTTTGATTTAAAAAAATGATGTCTGAATTTTTGTGCAGCACATGTCAAGGCGCTAGACTAAATAATTATGCTCTTGCAGTAAAAATTGAAAATTACAATATTTTTGAGTTATCCCAGCTGTCTATTAAAAATCTAATTGAATTTTTTAAGAATTTAAATTTATCTGATTTTGATCAGCAAGTTTCTAAATTAATTCTTTCAGAAATTCGCGATCGGCTTTCTTTTTTAGATAATGTTGGACTTTCATATTTGAACCTAAGTAGGTCAGCGGCAACACTTTCTGGAGGAGAATCACAAAGAATTCGGCTTGCAAGTCAAGTAGGATCGCAATTAACTGGGGTACTTTATGTTCTTGATGAACCTTCAATTGGATTGCATCAAAAGGATAATGACAGATTAATTGCAACTTTGAAAAAAATGGTTGAAATTGGTAACAGTTTAATAGTTGTAGAACATGATCTTGAGACTATTTTAGCTGCTGATTATTTAGTTGATATAGGGGCTAATGCTGGTGAAAACGGTGGGTATTTAGTTGCTGCCGGAAAACTTGAGGACATTGAAAACGAACCAAAATCGATTACAGGGCAATTTTTAACTAATAAATTAGCAATTCCAGTTCCTAAAAAACGTCGTAGTGGCAATGGTAAATTTATAATTATCGAAAAAGCAAGAGAAAATAATTTAAAAAAAATCAGTATCAACATTCCTTTAGGCAAATTTGTCGTTATAACAGGGGTATCAGGTTCAGGTAAATCAACATTGGTCAATCAAATTTTGGTTAATGGGATTGCAAAACACCTTGGTGCGACAAATATTCGTGTTGGAAAATGTGATGAAATTAGGGGGCTTTTTAATATTGACAAGTTAGTTGCTGTCAATCAAAGTCCAATCGGAAGGACACCTCGCTCAAATCCAGCAACATATACGTCTGTTTTTGATGATATTCGCGAAATTTTTGCAAACACCGAACAAGCAAGATCGCTTGGATTTTCTAAGTCAAAATTCTCTTTTAACTTACAATCCGGAAGGTGCGATAAGTGTCAAGGCGATGGGCAAATAAAAATTGAAATGCATTTTATGCCCGATATATATGTTTTATGTGATAACTGTCAAGGAAAAAGGTATAAGCCTGATGTTCTACAGATTCGTTTTCACGGCAAAACTATCGCAGATATTCTCGAATTAACAGTCTCAGCGGCACTTGAGTTTTTTAATAACTGACCAAAAATTGTTACAAAATTACAAACTTTGGTTGACGTTGGTCTTGGGTATATAAAACTAGGTCAATCAGCCACAACACTTTCAGGTGGCGAGGCTCAAAGAATTAAATTAGCGACATTTTTACAGAAAAAACCAACAGGAAAGTCACTTTTTGTTCTTGATGAGCCAACAACAGGACTGCACAATTATGATGTTGCAAATTTAATTAAAGTACTTGATAGAATAGTGGATAATGGCGATAGTGTCGTGATTATAGAGCACAACTTGGATGTAATTAAAGTTGCAGATTATATTATTGACCTAGGACCTGAAGGCGGACAAGAGGGAGGAAATATCGTTGCAAAAGGAACTCCGGAGGCTGTTGCAAAGGTAGAAAAATCCTACACTGGCGCTTATTTGAAAAAGATTCTAAACGTTAAATAAGCCCCTTAATAGAAAAACCACCAAAAAAAGTTTTGGTGGTACAGTTTTTTGCTTTAACTACAACTGCAAAGTCAGAGAAGTTCATTTGAGCGGTTTGAACATAACCAAAGCATAACATACCTAAATGGTAGCTCAAAGGTAATTATACATTATTTTTGAAATTTAAAAAATATTTTTTTTTTTTTTTTAGAGCAATTTTGATGATGCTCAAATTGATAAAGCAACTATCAAATTTTTAGACTGGATTTACACAGCCAATATTCTTGCATGTGATAAAAAAAGCCAACTTGAGACTATATAATATTAGAAAGTGATTATTTTTTACTTTTTGGCTCACAAAATGAAATTTTAATAGAAAAATATAGTGATACTTGCATAATTATTTTGTTATAATTTTATTTGCTTACTACTTTTCAATAAAAAATAGGAGAATATTTGAAAGTAAAATTAAAAACCTTCATAGGTTCTAGCATGAGACTAGCTCCTATGTCTTTTTTGGTTGCTTGTAAAGTTCAAAGTAATGATGATGAAATCCTTTTCAAAGCTTCTCAAGGTTTGCTAAGACCATTTATGCAAGCTTTGACAGGAAAAAATCAATTGGTAACATATTATAAAAAAATCTTGAAAAATGATCAAGATTTTGTTGCTGTTAAATCTCAAGTTAACCAAGAAAATCCTAACAAATTAAAAAAATTAGAGCAAAAATACTTGCAAGAAATTAATTATCAACAAAACAAAAAAGGAATCAGTGTAAAACAAACAGATAGTAGTAAGATTCACTGAAATCCTTATTTAAAAACGCTGAATTTAGCAAATTCAGTTATTATTTGGTTGAAATCAATGTTGAATTTTCTTAAATCACAAAATACTAGACTTGTCTGAAAAACTAAAAACAAAAGTATAGCACAAATTTCTAAAAAAATTAAAGATCTATTAGTTCAAAATATTCGGGTTAAAAATCCAATAATCACTAAGGCCAATAAAATTCTAGAACAATTGACGGTAGTTTAAAATCTGCTAATTAGTCAAAAAAGTCTATAAAAATAGATACTTTTTATGAAAAATGATTAACTTATAAGGTTAGCTAATGACAAAATTTGAAATGCTTTCTGTCTTTTGAAATACTAGAGTTGCCTTTATTGAATTTTTAGGATCACTACTTTTAATATTTTTCTTTTTGACTTCAAAACATATTGTACATCAACTAAAGTCAAATATTTTTGTTTCAAGTTTTCTCTATACTCTTTCATTTTTTTCAGCACTTTTTATCGCTCAAGCAACTTCTGGATTTTTATCAAATTCAGACATCAAACCCTTTTTAATACCACAAATTGTGATATTTGAATCAATTATCAAAGGTCTGACAAATTCTTTTACAGGAACATTACTTTATCAAGGTTATTTTTACATTTTTGCCAGTCAAATTTTAGGTGTTATTTTTGGTTATTTGGCCTTCTTTTTATATACAAAAATGGTGAAAAATATCACAAAATATAAAGAGGATTTTCACAAAATAGTTATGGTTGAAAAAGTCCCTAAAATTAGCACTTATTTACAAAAAGAGATCTTTTTTGGTTCATTATTTGTCTTTATTTTAATGAGCATTCCAAGAATTCCATTTAGTGCAAATTTAACTTTATTTGATCATCAGATTGTTTTATTTATCTTATTGGTCTTTTTCTTTATTATTAATACCAATACCGGTTTTATCAATTTTAATTTATGATCAACTTTAGTGATCATACCTTACTTAGCAATGAGAAAAATTAATAATTTCAATATTAGACTTTATTTGTGGCAAATCATTATTAACATACTGACAACTATTTTAATACCCGTGATTTTAAGTCTAATATTTTTAGGTATTGCCAGTTCTTCAAACTTAAGTTTCAATTTATAAAATCTAACAAAGGAAAGAAAATGTTTAGAAAAAAATACAAAAAACTATTTTTAGGTGTACTAACTTCTGCTTTGTCCGTCTCCGTTGTTGTTTCTTGTGGAATAACCAATGACGCTAATGTATTTGCAAGTTCTACTAATTTAGAATTGAACAAAAACCACCCTTACTATTCAATTTATGAACCACAATTTAATATTGATTTGTTTAAAACTAATAATTTAGAACAATTTATAACAGCAGAATTTGCTAAAGTGCCTTATCAAGTGCAAAATTCTAACTCCAAATTAATTAACATTAATCAAGACTTTCAAGTATCACATATTTCTGACTTACAGCAAATTAATTCTAACAATCAAATAGTTCAACCAACAGTTGAGAATAACACTTTAACTTTAGATCAAGCTAAAGTGGAAATCAGAAATTTCAAGCAAAATAAATTGGCAAATCGCTTTATCAAATTAAATTTAGATTTACAAGGCTTAGAATCCAAAGCTAAACAAATGAAAATAAACCTAAATAATTTCTATTATGAAATAAACTATAATCAAATTCAAGAAAATAATGATGACACAAGAATTTTAGATATTCCTATTACTATTAGATATTATAATGCTGATGACAAACAAAACCCTTACAAGCGAGAAAATTTTATTACAATTTATAAACAAATTAGCGGTTTTGCCCCAAATAAATCAAAGCAAGATAATATTAATAAAACCAAAATGATCAGCAAAATAGACTATAAAAATAAAGTTAATGTTTCTGTTTATAGTGTGCTAGAAAATTTAAATTCTAAAGAAGAAATCAAAGGTGATACTGATACATTAATTAGAACTAAATATCTTGATAAACAGCTAAAAGATATTGATTTGTTTACGGTAGAAATCCCTGAAAATACTAAAAGTCAATATTATCTAAAAGATGTTAGGCTAGGTGAAGATCTAAAATCTATTTTAGTGACTGTTGTGACAACCACAGGCAGTGGGCAAAATGCTTACAGTACAGAAAAAGTCTATAAAATTGAAGGCTTTAAGCAACTAAATCAACAGGAAGTTCAGCAACTATTTAAAAAATATTTAAAAGTTCAAGTCAAAGGTGGTATTAGTTTTTTTAACTATGATTTTGCCAATGTCAATAAAGATGATTTTGTAACTAACTTTGATAAAAATAGCTTTTTTGATATTAAAATTAATATTTCAGAAAAAACTAATGATACTAGTTTAGCTCCATACACAACTAAGGCTAAAATTAGCTTTAAATCAAAAAGTTCTATTTTCCAGGATTTTGACATTGAGGATTTTAATATTGGAGTACCAAAATTTGTTCCCCTATTTGATTCATCAACCTCATTATTAAATAGAAATCAAATTTTTTCACCTTATAATGCTTCAGTTTATATACCAGAATTAGAAAGAAGAAATATTGGTGAAATTAGCAATAGTATTAATGAAGAGAGCAAATCTTTTGTAACTTCTGGTGGTTACAAAGAATTTCGTACTTTCTATACTGATAATAAATTAACTCAGGCCGTTCACTATGGTGAAGATGTCTTAGTACCAAGTGGTCTACCGCTAAAAACTTTTTCAAAATCAAAATTACTAGGGGCTTACTACTTACCAAATCAAGGGGCTGCTGAAGGAATTGGAACTACCGTTGCATTACAAGTTGATGTTAAGGACTTAGAAATTAGCCAAGAAACTAAAGACAAATATTTGCGTAATGTAGATGCTGTTGTTTTCTTTTTTATCCACTTAGACAATAATACACTTTCACTTTTAGGTCAAACAGCACAAGTTGAACAAGGTAATAAAAATACTTCAAGAATAGCAACGTATCTAAAAGATGCTAGTCCGATTAGTCCAAAAGAATTAGAAAAAAATACTACTTTTGGTACAATTGGACAAATGACTAACAATGGTGGTTGATCACCGCACGTTCACATTGAAGCTTACCCAATTAGATATGAAATCAAAAATGGTAAAAAAGTATTTGCCGAAAAATTTTTAAATCAGAAATATTTGCTTGAACCACAAAGAAATATTAGAATAGCACCAAACCGTATTAATAAATATATCGATGTAGATAAGCAAAATAAGCAAATTATTAACTTAACCAGTCTTAAAGCTGCGGGTGTACAAATTGAACAAAGCAAAGACATTAACTTAGTTGATAATAGTGGGAAAGATACTAAAAAACTTGACACACAATTTAAGGGTTATAAAAACAGAGATTACACTAAATCAATCGAGGATTTATTTATCAGAAATCAGGCATTAGATCCAAATATATTTTTCCAATTTCGTGATGATAAATCCTCGCGAGTAAGACTGGATAACTTATTTACAAAAGCTAAACAAAATAGTTAAAAACTAAAAGATAAAAACACAAAGTTTGCTGTTGAATTTTTATCCCGAGTTTGCCGTTTAATGAGATAATCATAAAAAAGTGTCCTGGTTTATTAGTTTTGGACACTTTTTTAACTTTTTTGGCAAACCCAGAAAAAATAACTATCAAAGCAAAAAAACTAAATTTTAAATCTACCACTCATGAATCCAAAATCTACTTATTAATAAAATAAGGCTAACTAAAAAAGGCTAAATTTTAACTTAAAAAGCAAAATTATGAAATGTTTAAACTACCTTTTTTAGTTAAAACGCTTACAAAAACAATAAAAAAACAACTACTATTTAAACTCAATGCAAATAGAAAACTCGTTTTTATTTGCAGCGAGCCTAAAAAAATATATGAAGTTTTGAAAGAACAATAACCAAAAGCCTTAAATTTGTAGATTTCTAAACGGTCAAATTTAAGGCATCCCATCATATTTAAAAATATAATGGATAATTCGCATTTTCTGATTTTTTTATGGTAAAAACATAACTAATTCCCCCTTAATTCTAATCTCAAAATTTATTAATTTATTCTTAGTGACTCTATTATAACAGAATTTTATTTTTGACCAAGCATTTTTTTTTTTTTTTTAGAACAAATTTTGCGGGCTAATGAATAAAGTCGCTAAAACAACAAAAAAACCCACAAATTCGTGGGTTTTTTGCTTCAAATTTTAAAGAAAAAATTATGAATTAAGGTATTTTGAAAAATCAACTTTTTCAAGGATGGCGATTATTTCTTCTTTTGATGTAGCTTTAATAATTTTGTCAATATTATCAACATCTTCAAAAGCGGCAACTATCTGGGGCAGGGCAACTGCGGTGTGAATATCAGCACTTGTTGCGCCAAGAGTTATTAAAATTTGAACAGGACGGCTATCTTGGTCAAAATAAAAAGGCTTATCAAAGACAACAAGTGAAAAACAGTCTTTAAATACGTCTTTTCCAGCTTCAGCATGAGGCATTGCCAAAAAAGGTGCTAATATATAATAAGGTCCGTGTTCGATTGTTGAGTTGACTATCGACTCGACATAATTAGGGCTTATTAAGTTTTTTTCAATAAGCGGCTGACATGAGACTGCAATTGCTTCTTGCCAGGTTTGGGCTTTTTGATTAATTAAAATTGAATCATTTTCAATTAAATTTGTGAGTAAATTAACTGACATAAGATTTTCTCCTAAATCAAAAAAAGATAAATCTAAACAAGTTGCTCAAGAACTGGACTTAGTGCAGATTTAATTTCATTTTCGTCCATTAAATTAGTTACACCAACAATTTTAGCTTTTTGATTTGGATTAAACTCGCTAACAAGATGTTTTGAGGCGATAATTATATCCACTGAATTGGTTAGTCCTTTTGACTGACCCATTGAAAGGGCCTCAACAGAAGCTTCAACCCCTAATTCCTTTACTATTTTTTGAACTTTCAACTTAATTATCATTGAAGTTCCCATTCCATTTCCACATGCAGCAACAATTTTTAATGACATAATTACTCCTTTTTTTAGTACAGACAGACAAACAAAAATAATTTTTAATACTATTTCAAAATTATATAACAATTTTGCAAAAAGCAAATAAAAAAATCTCGGTTTTTGCAAGAACCGAGATTTTTTGTACTAAAAGTATAAAAATGTTAAAAACTAAATAATTAGGCTTGTTTTTCAACTAAATCAACATTGACTTTCAGTAATTTTTGCAGTCATGTTTTTTTAGTTTGTTTTGTTGAGTCAACTCCTTGGGCTAAAAGAATTAGACCAATCATTCCAACAAAAACAGTAATTCAACCTAAAACATAGTGGAATTGACCGATAATTAGACTAAGCCCGAAGAAAAGGTTTCAGTCACCCATTCCTAAAAATCCGGTTGTAACTGGATTTTGAAGAACTGGATTTCCAGCATTATCTTGAAGAACAGGAATTCCAACATCAACAATATTTTGGACCAATTTTAGACCAAATGAAATTACAATAATTTCAAAAAATCCAATAATTGCCGGAACAATAAAGGCAGCTTTTCAACCACCAGAGGCATTAGCATAAACTCCCATTGCTCCTGAGTTGAAAAAGAGTGTAATAAAGAGTGGAATTGCAACTAGTGAGTAGTTATTTCCTGGAATTGCAGCAAGTCCAACTGCGATAAAGACAGCTAAAAATTGTCCAAAAACTCCACCAAGGAACCCGTAAGTAACGGCATTAATTGAAAATCCATAAGTAGCGGCAATGTCAACTGCAACAACAGCACCAGGAATTACTTTTTCAGAAATTCCGTGGAATGACTGTTGTAATTCAGTAACAAACATTCTAACACCAGTCATAATTGCAATTAAGGCAGCAATTATTCTGAGTACTCCACCAAAAATTATGAGAACAAAGTTTGCGCCACTATATGATCCATTTCAAGCAGCACCAATTTTCTCCGCTTGCCCAGCAAAGCCACTGTAAGTAGAATTAAGAGTATTTTCTATACCGTGGTAGCCAATAATTATCGCAAATAAAACTGCAAAGAGAAATAGCATAATTATTGTTTGGGTGAAAATGTTATCTTCAAAAATTTTGAGTGACTGAGGTAATTTACGATTTTCAGCACTGTGCTCTTTGTTTCCAAAAAAGCGACCCATTTTGTAGCTAGTAAATAAGGTAAGCATTTGTTGGTGGCCAACAGCAAAACCAGCATTTTGGGTAACAAGGTTAGTTATTTTTAAGGTAGCTACTGACGAAGTTGCCCAGTAAATTCCTAAAAATAAACCTGAAATAAGTACAAGTCCGACCTGAGATCCAGCAGAAATTGCCCCATCGTCAAGAAGCGGAATTGAACGGAATAAAATCATATATAAAAGTGCGGTAACAACTGTTGATTGCTGGAGCATAATATGTCCGGTAATCACAATTGAATTTGTGTTAGTGAACCTTTTTGCTAAAACCATCAAAATATTAACAATAAAAGCAGCAATGAAGGTGAAAGATGCTAAGGTAAGAAAGTTATTCGCCTTTCCAAAGCCTGTTTGAAGAAAATTCTCAGCAGAAGTCCAACCTAAATAAGGATCAAGCGGAACAACACCACCGGATTTAATATCTCCAATTGCGCGAAAAACTGGAGCAGCCATGCCGACTAGCGCACTTGCTCCAATTGCCAAAAGTAAAATTCCAATGGCTGTTTTCAAGGCCCCAAGAATTGCATCTCTGGCACCACGGCCTAAAACAAGATAACCAACAAAAACCAAAGACCCAAGCAAAAGTGGATTTTGTCTTAAATAGTTATCAAGATAAACTACTCGAACAAGGAAAACCAAGGCAGTTGAAAAACTCTCGCCATTGTGACCCATTCGAACACCCAGGGTGATCCCGATAATTAAAAGGTTAACAAACAAGAAAATAAGTAGGCCAAAAAGTAATTTATTATTTTTTTTACTAAGCGACATTTTATTTCCTTTCTTAAAATTTTTTTTAAAAATTTAAACTAACAAAATAGTTTTGTTAGAATTTAAAATCGCTAGATTTTAAAGGTTTTTTTGAGTTCTAATACGTACTCAGGAAGAATTGACGGATCAAATTTTCGCGGCTGATCAAAGGTCAATATTTCGGCTGGATTGTTAATCAGAATATCATCAATTGCTTCTTGACTAACGCCAACTTGTCTTAAAAGTGGAATAAACCGATCAAAAAGATAAGCAAATCCATGGCTCATTTTCCCTTTTATCATTCCGTAGTTTTTCTGATATAAAACCCGGCCTGCATCAAGTGATAAAGTAATATGCTTTTGGAGTCCAAGATCAACTAGATATTTAATGTTTTCAGCAAGAGTTGCATCAGTATAATACTTAACGCGATCAGGGCCATCAAAACACAAACTTACACCTAATTCCTTTATTATTTTTGCATAATAATACTTGTCAGGATTTTTATTTAAGTGTGAAAGTTGAATTTTACGCGGATTAGCACCAAAATCAATTAAATATTTAGCAGCCTCATAAGCCATTGTTCCTAGTTGGGTGTGAACCAAAATTGGCGCACCGGTTTCAATTGAGGCTCTTGCGGCAACCTCGAGTGATTTTAACTCAAGACGATCAATTGCACCATAACCTGTTCCGGCTTTAATTATTCCCGCTTTTGCCTTTGAACGTTTAACAACTGGGCCAGAATAATTATACTCATCCATTCCTTGGGTTATTTCGGCAACAACCATTTTGGTAATTTCATCAGTTGGAACAAGCGCGAGTCAAGAAGCGCCTTTGTCATAAAAAGCGGCCTTGTGAAAACCGGTGGACATAATAATATGCACTTTACCAGCTAATTCCTGGGCGATTTCGAGCATGCGATAAACATCTCTACCAACATTTGGCGGGTCCATTGTTACCAATGTTTTCCCGCCACGAGCTGCAAATTCGAGCGATTCGGCAATTGCAGCTTCGCTTGAAAGCATCACAAAATCAGGGTGTTCGTGAGCTTCAGGACCATAATTTTTAATTAAATGGTCATGACAGTCAACGACTCCTAACTCTGAGGGACAAATATCTCCTAAAACAGTTCTAGAAAATTTTTCCGTATTTTGCATTAAAAATTTTTTCCCTTTCTTTAGTTTTAAAGTCAACACTTAACAAATAAAATTTGTTTTTAAAATATATTTTTTATTATACCACTTTTTTAACAGAATGTGAAAAAAGCAAAACAAAAAATGTTTTGCGATTATAAATAACTATATTAAGCTTCGTTAAGCTTCTTTGAAAATATAAAATCCGTATTATTTTAACAAAAAAATAAAAAATAAAAAATAAAAATTTTTGGAATTTTTCTGAGTTTGGCAGTTCGATGGCAAAAATTCAGTTTTTATTGAGTATAAAAACACAAAAATACCGCTAAATCCGTATTTTTTGACGGTAAAACCTTAATCTTTATTATTTTAAAATTACACTTTTGCAAAAAAAAAAAAAAAATGCTTGGTCAAAAATAAAATTATGTTACAATAACTCTCAATTAAGAATAATTAATAAATGAATATTAGAATTAAGGAGGAATTAGTTATGTTTTTTGCCATACTAAAATCAGATAGTGCGGATTATCCATTATATTTTTAAATATGATGGAATGCCTTAAATTTACCCGTTTAGAAATCTAAAATTTATGGCTTTTAATTATTGTTCTTTCAAAACTTCATATATTTTTTTAGGCTCAGTTTAAATAAAAACGAGTTTTCTATTTGCATTGAGTTTAAATAGCAGTTGTATTTTTTTATGATTTTGCCAGTGTTTTAAAGTAGGTAATTAACTTTTGGCAAAAAAGTTAAAAAGCTAAAAACCGGACAATTTTTTTAAGATTACCTCACCAAACTGAGAAACTCGGGAAAATATATAAAATGCGTATTATTTTAAGAAAAAAATAAAAACTAAAAATTTTGCGAATTTTTAGTTTTTACAAACAGCAGAATTTCTATTTTTTTTTTTTTTTTTTTTTTTTTTAAAAAAAAAAAAAATTACCGCTAATTTAAGTTTTTATTGATTAATTAATGTTAGTAATTTTTCAGGAGTTTCGGCTTTACTATTTTCGAATTTTGTTGATTCAATTAGTGAATCTGTAATTGTTGCCGAAATTTTTGCTTCTTTAAAATTACCATTATCACTTAGAATTTTAACTTTGGATGCATCTTCTTTAAAAGCATTAAGCATTGATTCCATTGAAATTATAACTGATCTGAGATTTGCCATTTTTTCATACAAACTTCAGTCGATTTTTTTGGCATCTTCACCAACTAGTTCAATACTTTTTTTGTTATTAGATTCAAATTCAACAATTTTATCATAGTATTCTTTATATTTTTTCTTTACTTGTTCCAATTTTTCTTGAGTTACAACCGCTTTTGTAGGAAGGAAATAACCAGTATTTTCCATTAAATAATCAGCATTATCGACCATTGTTCCGGGTTTGTCAATATCATTTTGACCAGTAAAGAGTCATTCTAAAAATTTAATTGCTGCTTTATTAATTTTTTCTGTGTCAGTTTTAATTGGGATTAGGGATGATCCACCTGAGTTATAGACAAAAAATTGAGAATCTTTGCGTGACTTTAATGGTTGGTTTGTTGTGAATACGTCATTAAATGTTGCAAAACCTTTGGCAAGTTCAGAGTTGCTTTTTGCGAATAAGCTACGGGTTGTTGCTGTGTCAATTGATTGCTTAATCCCAACTCCAGGAACATAGCCAAAAACGGTACGATATTGAAGAATATCATGACTTCCTCATTCACCAATGCTGTCTTTTTTCTTAAAATTTTTAAACTGAAATGCTTGCAAAATCTTGGTTTTTTGACCTACTTTTTGTTCGATTTTTTTGTTAGTTTTTGTAAATTTTTCGTAAGTTTTTTTAAATTCATCTTGCAAGGATGTATCTGTCGCAATATTAAAAGTTAAATCTTTACCTTTTGCTTCTCAGAATTTTTTACCTGATTTTGAAATAATATTTTTGTGGAAAACTAGACCTGAATAGTCAATATCAAAAATAGACGCATTTTCTGTATTTTCATCAATTTTTGCATCAGCTTTTAATTTTACACCATCAATAAATTTAGTTGAAAACTCAAGTGCTTCTTCAATATTTGAAAAAGTATCATAATTTACGTTCAAATCTTTGAAAATTTCGGCAGATTTTACTTCAAGATTGCTAAAAAAACTGTTTTCAGGAGTCGAGTTTCCTTTTTGAGCTGATTCTTGTGCTTTTTTGTAAATTTCGGCTGACTCATCAACTTTTCCGCCACCTTTTTTTACTAAGTCAAAAATAATCCGTAAATTATCAAGGTTAAATCCAAGTGCATCAACATCATTTACGTTAAAAGGAATGTTATAAAACTTATTTTCGCCAAAATTAAATGAATTGTATTTTCCTACAATTTGATCAGTGAATATTCCTGGCTTCAATTTATCACTTGTTATTTCTAAAAGTCGATTACGTTCTTGTAAAACACTCGCAGTTGAAGAATCCCCTAAAACAATTGATGGAAGTTGATCTGAATTTGTGTCCAGTAATTTTTTAATGTTTTCGGTTGTTTCTTTTTGAGTTTTTGCTTTTGACTCAAAATCCAAAACAAGTCTAACTGGCGCAAAATCAGGATCATCTTTAAACTTTTGGTTGTAATAAGGGATTAATCCTTTTTGATTTTTACCATAAACATTAAGTCCAAAAATTAATGGTCAAAAAGGACCTTGACTTGTTGTCATAACAACTTGAGTTTTTGGATCAATTGTATTCTCACTTACTCCACAAGCACTCGCAATTAAGAAAAGACTTGGAGAGAGAAGTAATAAAGGTTTAAAAAATTTTTTAAAATTCATATATTTCTCACTTTTTCTAATTTTATGAAATTTTTTTCAGAAATATTAATAATTAAATATTAGTTATTTATAATTTTAATAAAAATAACTATACAACATTTACAAAAAAATTTTGAAAAAAAGGTAAAATTTTTTAATATGAACCACTTAACAATTGCTATAAGTATTAAAAACCTTATATTTTCGTATGATAAAAAGGCTTTTCTTAAAATTAATGAGCTTAAAATACCAGCAAATAATATTATTACAATTTTGGGACCGTCAGGTGCAGGGAAGTCCACTTTCCTTAATATTTTAGCGGGTTTTTTGCCAGTAAAGACAGGTATTGAATACCATGAAAAATTCAAAAACTTTGGCTATATAATGCAAAAAAACAACTTATATGAAGAAATTTCGGTAAAGAAAAATCTTTGGATTAGTGCTAAAAATTCGCCTGAATGAGCCTCGAAAGTATGAAAATTGAGCTGGGAAAATTTCAAAAAAGATAAAAATAGTCAAGATTTTAGCGACTCTATTGGAAATTTGCTTTCAAACAAATCTACTTTAGGCTTAGAAAAGGTTATAAAAAAATTCAAATTTTATTTTTATATATTGAAAAATATAAAATTTTATATTTTTTTCCTGAAATTTAGAAAAAAATATTTCGAAAAAGAAGTCCTAAATGTGCTAAAAGCCTTAGAAATTGACGACATTTTTTTAAAAAAAGCCAAAAATATTAGTGGGGGCCAACAACAACGCGTGGCTTTTGCCAAATCAATTATAAAAGGGGATAATTTAGTTTTAATGGATGAACCTTTTTCATCACTTGATGCAAAAATTAAGGAATCAACTATTAAATTATTACTTAAAATCAAACAAGAATTTAACATGACAATCGTTTTAGTAACTCACGACCAAACTGATGCAATGAAAATTAGTGACAAAATTATTCTTTTAAATAAAGGAGAAATTTTGCAATACTCAAATCCAGAAGAACTTTTTGAAAATCCCCAGTCTATTTTTGCCGCTAAATTTATTGGAATGCCAGAAATAAATTTTATTGAAAAACAAGGAGAAATTGAATATTATATCCGTTCTAAATACATTAAAATTTCATCAACATCTAAGCCAACAAATGGAAAAGTTTTTTATAAAAAAAATATTGCAGATAATTTTTATTACCAAATTCATGATACTGAAAAAAATATTGACCTTGAAATTATAAGTCCTGTTGATATTCAAGGCCAAAATGTAAAAATAGAATATAATAAGGATAAAATTTTTGCTTTTGATAAAGGTGGAAACCGTGTTAATGGTTAATAAAGAGTCCATAAAAACAGTTTTTTTCCACAAAAATACAAAAGCAATCTTACTTATAGGTCCACTATTTATTTTTCTTTTTATTTTTTCAGTCTACCCGATTCTGGATTCCTTATTTAACTCTTTTAATGTTGGATCTGGCCAAAACACACATTTAGGATTTGACAATTTTAGACAATTATTTGCAAAATCAAATTTTAATGATGCACTAAGAAACAGCACTTTATTATTTTTTATTAGCTCACCGATTGCACTTTTTCTAGGATTTGTTGTTGCAATTTTGCTCTCAAAACTCAAGAGTAAATTTCTTAGAATGTTAATAATAACCGGACTTTATTCCCAGTTTTTTATTTCATCTTTTGCAATTGGGACTGCTTTTTCTTTTCTTTTTGGTCAAAAAAATGTTTTTGCAAAAATGCTCAATCTAAATTTTTCATTTGTCGGTGGTGACAATAAAATTGATTTAATTTGACTATATTTAATTTATCAGCTCTGAAGAGCAATCCCTTTTAATTCAGTGCTTTTCTTTTTTGCAATTTCGAGCATTCATACAAAATATCAAAAAAACTTACAAATTGACAGAATTAACCTTAAAGACAAGATTTTCAACCTTTATCTTAAAGAAATTGGCAATCAATTTTTAGTTATCGCCTACACAAACTTCATTTTTGCAACAATGTTATACCCAAATGTTATTACGGGCGACATAAATTTGGATCTAAATAGAGGCCACACTCTTGCTTCATATATTTTATCTTCAAGTGATAATTCTGGACTGCAATCTGCCGTGAGTTTAATGACATTCTTTTATCTTATAGCAGTTTTTTCAACCTTTATTATTTTTAGACCAAAAACATGGAAAAAAATGTTAAAACTTATTAAAAATAAAAGGGGTAAAAATGTCATTAAAATTTAATTTAAATAGTTTTTTTCTACAATTTTTGCTATTTTCCTTTTTAATAATAGTACTTATTTTTTTTCTGTTTCCATTATATTATTTAATTGTAAATGCTTCGCTGCCTAATGAATTGCAAGATAATCCTAATTTGACTTTGAAAATAGGCTCAAATTTACTTGAGAACTTTAAAAATTCCATTAATGATAATTTTTGAATTGGAATTACCACTTCAATTTTTGTGATTATGCTCATTAATTTTTTTAGAATTCTCCTATATTCACTAGCTTCTTTTGGACTTTGAATGGCAAAAAAAAGACTAAAATTAACATTTATTTCTCTTTTTGTGGCAATTTCTTTTATTCCAGAAATTAGCACTTATATTCCCCTGGCAAGAATTTTAAACAGCAATCAATTAGTAACAAATTCGCCAGTTTTTGCACTTACAGTTAACCAGATTTTTTCCTTTTTTAACTTTTTTTATCTTTATAAAAGTATTAACAAAATTGACAAAAAGCAACTTTTACTTGCAAGAATTGATAATTTATCACTGTTTTCAAAGATTAAATTGATAATTTTTCCAAAAATAAAAATTTCCTATTATTTATTAATTATTTTTACAACAATTCAAGCTTGAAACGACTTTTTATGACCAAATTACATTTTTTCAAACCGTTCATACCAGACAATTTCAACTTGATTTCAGTATTCAGGCCAAACTAGCCTTGGATTTTTACAAAACATTCAAGCTGCAGGCTCACTTTTTACAATAATTGTGCCGTTATTTTCTTATATAATTTTTTCCAAATTTATTAATAATGCAACGGCAAACAATATTAAATAGTTTTGAAAAATGCAAAAAATTATCACAAAAGAAGCTGTTTTTGAGCTAGAAATCAAAAAATCTAAATTTATTTCTTATAGTTTCTTAGTAGAATCGAAGGAGCACTCAGAAGCGCTACTGATAAAAATTCAACAAGAAAATAAGCATGCAAGTCATATTGTTTATTCGGTTTGTTTTGATTTATATAATTGTAAATTCAGTGATGCAAACGAGCCAAAAGGTTCGGCAGGATGGCAAATTTTTAACATTTTGAGAACAAAAAAAATTACTAATTCATTAATTATTGTTGTTCGCTACATGTACGGGTCCAAATTAGGGCTAGGTTTATTGCAAAATAGTTACAAAAGAGCGGCAATTGAAGTCTTAAATCTTAGTTTGGTTAGTGATTTTAAAATTTCTTATCACTATTTGTGTGAAATTGAACTGGAAAAAACGAACTGAGTACTTCAATTAATAAAGAAAAACGGATGCACAATCCAAAAAAAAGAATTTGGAATAAAATTAAAAATTGAATTTAAGTGTCCTTTAAAGTTAGAAGAAAATTTTGAGCTAAATTTTAAGGAAATAGTAAAATAATTTGGTTGAAAAAAATTATTTTCTGGGTTTGACAGTTTGATGGAAAAAGTTCACATTTTAGCAAATATAAATATCCAAAAATACCCGTAAATCCGGGTTTCTTAGCCACTAGAATCTTAATTTTTATTATTTCAAACTATCCTTTTGCAAAAAAAAAAAAAAATGCTTGGTCTAAGAAAAAATTGTGTTATAATAAATCTCACTTAAGAATAATTAATAAATTAATATTAGAATTAGGGGGATTAATTATGTTTTTTTGCATGAAAAAAATCAAATAGTGCGAATTTTCCATTATGTTTTTAAATATGATGGAATGCCTTAAATTTACCCGTTTAGAAATCTATAAATTTAAGGCTTTGAATTATTGTTCTTTCAAAACTTCATATGTTTTTTTAGGCTCAGAATAAATAAAAATGAGTTTTCTATTTGCATTGAGTTTAAATAATAGTTGTATTTTTTTATGATTTTTGTTAGTTTATCCATAAATTGATTTTTGCCAGTGTTTTAAAATTGTAATTAACTTTTGTCAAAAAAGTTAAAAAAGTGCCAAAAACAAAGACTTTTTTAAAATTATCTCATCAAACTGGGAAACTCGGGAAAAAAAGAATTTGTGCTAAAATTGAAAATTGAATTTAAGCGCCCTTTAAAATTAGAAGAAATTTTTGAACTAAATTTTAAAGAAATAGTAAAATAATTTGGTTGAAAAAAATTATTTTATATTAAAATATACACAATATTAAAAAAGCTATCTAGGTGCAAAAATGATTCAAATTCGTAACATCACAAAACGACTCGGAACAAAAATAATTTTAAATAACATTAGCTTTGATATTCCAACTAATAAATTAACGTTCATTTCTGGTCAATCTGGTGTTGGAAAAACGACGCTTTTGCATATTATTGCCAAGATTGCCAAAGCTGATAGCGGGCAAATTTCCTTTTTTGATAAAAATCAACAAGTTTTAAAAAACCCAAATGTTGACATTTTTTTTCAAGATGTCAATCTTATTGAAAATATTTCAGCTATTGACAATGTTCGAATTGGGACAAGTATTTTAGGTTATAAATTTAAGCAAGATGAATTTAGTAAAAATGCAAATTTTTTAAATCTTGACCAAAGTGTTTTTAAAACAAAAATGGAAAATCTGTCTGGTGGCGAGAAACAAAGAATCGCAATTCTTCGTTCTCTAAATCGGGGTTCAGAATTTATTTTGTTTGATGAGCCAACCGCCGCCCTTGATAAGGAAAATGAGCAAATTATCTTTGAAAAAATTAAGCAAATGTCAAAAAATCACACAGTTGTGGTTATAAGCCATAATACTGAAATGATTCACAAATATGCTGATCAAATAATTTTTTTGCAAAAAGACAAGCCGCCAATTATTAAAATTAATGACACTAATATAATAGAAGACCAAAATTCTGAACAAACTAGCGAAACTAAACATAAAAAAGTTGCAAAAGTAGTTCAATATAAGAATAAATTAAATATTTCGCCGATTTTTGTTATTGCTGATATTAGCAAAAAATTAACGCTTAGTATTTTAATTATAATAGCTTTTTTAGCGGCCGTCTTTTCGATTAGTTTTGCTTTTGAATTAAATCTTGGAACAGCAAAAGTCGAACGGCAGCAAAAATATACACTCTCACTTGACAAAAATTTAATTGAAAAAAAATCAAACGCTGCTTTTAACCAAGATGAAATTAAAAAAATTAGTGAGCTTGAATCAATCAACGCGCTTGTTGCAAATAGGCCAACGACAAATATAAACTTGCACTATGAAAATCGAAAAATTAATCTTAGAGATGTTGATCAAGTTGAAATTAATAGCTTTTTCAAAAACAGAATCGAAAATGATCTTGTTAATTTTGAAGGAAAATTCATTGAAAATGCTCGGGAAATTATCCTTTCAAAATCAGCAATTGACATACTTAAAATTGAAAATCCAATAGGAAAAACAATTCATTTGGTTTATGATTCTAATAAAGAAATTGAGGAAAATCAAAATAAAATTGAACTAAAAATTGTCGGAATTAATAATGGAATTAAAAGTTCCGTTGCCAGATTAGATACTTTTAATTTAATTAGTTTTCCATCTTTTATTAGCACTCAATCAATTAAAGATCTTGAAAATTTAGTTAAGCAAAATACAGTTAAAGAAAACAAAGACCAAAATCTTCAACTTTTTAAGGAAATTAACTCCTATATTCCTAGCGAAAATGCCCAAAGCTCCGCGCTTGAACCGTTTAAAATTCCGCTAAAAAATACAAAAGTTTTCCCGCAAAACAATCTAGAATTAATAACTGGAACATTTCCAAGAAAAGTCGATGAAATTCTACTTTCAACAACAGCAATTGATTCAAATGCTAAATATAAATTAAAAGTTGGCGATATAATTCAAACAAACTCACCTTTAAATCAAACATTTAATTTACTTGTTGTTGGAATTTTTGACTCGCCAGATTCAGAATTATATTATCACCAAGATGCCAAAGAATTTTATATCAGTTTCCAACCAGCCAATCTTACTGCTTATTTAACAACAACTGACGAACAAAATAATCTTGATTTAGAGGCAAAAAATGCTAAATTTGACCTTAGAATTACTCCACCTTCAAGCTTAATTCGTGTGATAACTAGCCAGTCTTTAGCGATTATTTCGATAGTTAACAAAGTTACTTTTGCAGTGTTTATAATTTTTGTTATTATATTAATTTCATTCATTTTAGTTTATGCCAAAACGATTTCTGAATCAAAACAGAGAATGATTGGAATTCTAAAATCGCTTGGTGGTTCGACTTTATTAACACTTTTTTATCATACTTTAAATATTGTTTTGATATCGATTGTTGTTCTAATTTTAAGTTTTGTAATTATTTTTCCGTCAATGGAATCGATTCATATTTTAATAGTTGGTAATGATTTTCCCGCTGCTTCTCAAGAAAATATAGCACTCATTTTACTATCGTCCTGAGCCGGACTTTCAGCTGCATTTATTCTAATTTATGTTTTAATGTCCTTAATTACTTACAAAAAGACCACTCAACAGTTATTAAAATAAAAATGAAAGGTGTAATTGCCTTTCATTTTTATTTCTTTAACTTTTTAAGATCATAAATTGTTGAAATATCTTCTTGTCAGAGCATTAATTTACTTTTTTGGGCGTTTCTTGTGCTTTTCCTGAGTTTAACAGTTTGATGGCAAAAATTCACTTTTTAGCGAATACAAATATGCAAAAATACATGTAAATCCGTGTTTTTGATGGTAAATCCTTAATCTTTCTTATTTTGAAATTAACGTTTTGTAAAAAAAAAAAAAAAATGCTTGGTTCAAAATAAAATTATGCTATAATTAACCATACTTAAGAATAAATTAATAAATTTTGATACTGAATTAGGGAGGAATTGTATGTTTTTGTCATAAAAAAATCAGCAAATGCGAATTATCCATTATATTTTTAAATATGATGGAATGCCTTAAATTTACCGTTTAGAAATCTTCAAATTTATGGCTTTTAATTATTGTTCTTTAAAAACTTCACATATTTTTTTAGGCTCAATGTAAGTAAAAACGAGTTTTCTATTTACATTGAGTTTAAACAGTAGATGTATTTTTTTATGATTTTTGTTATTTTTCTATAAATTGATTTTTTGCCAGTGTTTTAAAATAGGTAATTAACTTTTGCCAAAAAAGTTAAAAATCGCGAAAAACCAGACACTTTTTTAAGATTATCTCACCAAACTGGGAAAGTCGGGGTGTACTTGTCATTCATTTTTATTTCTTTAACTTTTTAAGGCCATAAATTGTTGAAATATCTTCTTTTCAAAGCATAAATTTACTTTTTTTGGCAAATTTTTGGGCTTTTAAAATTTGGTCAATTAAACTTTTATATTCAGGATAATAATAAGTTTTTTTAGGATTTTGATATTGAGCATAACGATGAATTGCAAGACCTTCCCTAATCATTTTGATATTAATGATCTCACCCTTTTCGTTTTTTAGAACAACAATAATCCGCTCATACGGGTCATGGCCAACAACTTCAAATGAAATTCAGCGATTTAAAATTAGCTGTTCTAGACGTTTTTTGGCTATTAAACCGTGAAATTTCATGGTTTTTACGTTAATCAAACGATTTGGACGGCTAAGTTCAAGTTCAGGAGTGTCAATCCCAAAAATCCGAAAACGCATACCGTTTTTATCAGTAAAAGTGTCACCGTCATAAACACTTTTTATAAATGTTGTATAAGTTAAACCTTGTTTAACTCGTGAATTTTTAGAAAAAATAGGCAGTTTTTTTATTGGATTTAAGCCATCAGTTGGAACTGTTTTTTCTGAAATAATTTCTGAAAGATAATCATAACAACTTGTAAGCGAAAAAAGTGGCAAAAATCCTGGAACTAATAGTAATTTTTTAAAAATTTTTGTGCCTCCCTTTTTTGATCTCGTTCTTTTATGGCGTTTCTTTTATCAACCTTAGTTTTCCCTTTTGCAAGTGCAATTTCGATTTTGATTCTACGGTTTTTTAGACAGACAAAAAGTGGAATAATTGTTAATTTTTGTGTAACTTTTTCTTTAAAAATTTTTTTTAGCTCATGTTTGTGCAATAAAAGTTTTCTTGAGCGATCAGTTTGACCTCGGGATCCTTTATAAGCACTAATTGTTGCATTTGACAAATAAAGTTCTAAACCCTTAAAATAACAAAAAGAACCTACAAGCGATATGTTTTTTGCCTGAACAGATTTAACTTCTCATCCTTCTAAGACAATTCCCGCTGTAAATTTGCTAATTATTTCGTAGTCAAAATAAGCTCTCTTATTTTCAATTAAAATTTTCATCTTTGAACCTAAAAAATTATATAATTATATTCTAAATAATTTTATATAAAAAAGGGCAAAAATGATCAAAAAAGAAAAAAAAGAGAAAATCGACTATAAAAATACCGATAAAATTACATTTTTAGAACAAATTGACAAAAAAAGGGGGCTTAGTCAAGAACAGATTGAAAAATCTAAAAATTTTTTTGGCGAAAACAGACTACCAAAAATTCCGGAAAAATCAATATTTTTCCGTATTTTATTGCAACTAAAAGAGCCTCTTACATTAGTTTTAATTTTTGTTATTATTATTTCGGTTATCATTAGTTCGGTTTTTGAACATGATTTGCCTTTTTGAGCTAAATTAATTTCATATCTTGAGCCAGTAGTTATTGCTTTAATTATTGCAATTAATGTTTTTTTCTCTTTAGTTCAAGAAACTAAATCAAAAAAAGCAATAGATGCAATTTCAGATCTTAACTCGCCAGTTTCAACACTAATTCGTGATGGAAAAAAAATAAGCCTAAAATCTGATGAGATTTTAGTAGGTGATATTCTTGAAGTTAGTTCTGGTGATTTAATTAGCGCCGATGGATTTGTCATTGAAAATAAAGAATTATCCGTATCTGAAGCAATTCTTACTGGTGAGTCAACATCAGTTTTTAAAGATGAATTTAAAAATTGGGGCGATAAAGCCGCAAAAGTTTACAGTGGAACAAGCGTCTTAAATGGACAGGCAAAAATTTTAGTTTCAGATGTTGGTCAAAATACTGAACTTGGAAAAATCGCTTCACTTGTAACAAAAACAGACGAATTAGAATCTCCACTTCAGAAAAAAATTGCTAAATTTTCAAAAATTATCACTTTTATTGCCGCATTTTTAGCAATTTCTTTCTTTTTTATTTACATATTTTTAGTTGAAAATGGCGATTTTAACCAGTCAAAACACGCAGTTATAATATCACTTTCACTAGCAATTGGCTTTATTCCTGAGGGTTTGATTCCGCTTGTTACTATAAATTTAATTATTGGTGTTAAAAAATTAGCAAAAAATAATGCCATTGTAAAAGATTTAAAAACAATCGAAACTCTTGGAGCAGTTTCAATTGTTTGTTCAGATAAAACTGGAACTATAACTGAAAATAAAATGCAAATTAAGGAAATTTATTATCACCAAATTGAGTCAAAAAATTTCTGGACACAAACTGTTTTAAACACAACCGCATATAGTTTTTTTGATAACTCAGTTGAAAAATACTACGGTGATCCTGAGGAAATTTTAATTTTACAAAAGGCAAAAACTTTTGAAATTCAAAAAGAAGCAGTTGAAAAACAACACAAATTTTTAGACAAAATTGTCTTTAATTCCAAACTCAAATTTTCAGCTACTTTTTATGAAATTGACAACAAAAAGTTTCTTTTTATTAAAGGGGCTCCTGAAATAATTTTTAAAAAGGCAAACAATTTAGACCCTATTTTAGAAGAAAAATTAAGCCAAATGCAAAATTTAGGATATCGTATTTTTGCATTTGGGTATCGTGAAATTGAAAATGAACTTCAACCTAATGAAAATCTAGAAAATTATGTAAAAAACATAAATATTTCAGGCCTTGTATGTTTTCAAGATCCGCCACGAAAAGAAATTAAACCAATTGTCAAAGATCTTTTAGATGCAGAAATTAAAACGATAATGATAACAGGGGATAATTTTCACACTGCCGCAACAATTGCAAAAAATGTTGAAATTTTAGGTCCTGAATCACTTGCAACAGGTAATCCTGATTGAAAAAAAGATGACTTTTGACGTGAAAATGTTGAAAAATTTCATCTTTATTCACGAGTTCAACCTGAAGATAAATTAGAAATTGTCGGCGCACTACAATCAAAAAAACATGTTGTTGCGATGCTAGGTGACGGAGTTAATGATGCTCCTTCATTAAAAAAAGCTGATGTTGGCTTTGCAATGGGAATAACTGGCTCACAAGTTTCAAAACAGGTTGCAAATGTTGTTTTAGCTGATGATAATTTTAAAACTCTTTATCAAGCAATAAAAATTGGCCGTAATATTGTTGCAAATATTAAAAAACTGTTTGTTTTTTTACTTGTTGCTAATTTTTCAATGCTTTTATCAGTTATTTTTGCAACTTTAATTTTTAAAGAGCAAATTTTTACGTCGCTACAAATACTTTGAATAAATGTTGTTTCTGAAACTTTCGGGGGAATCGCCCTTGGTCTTACAAATATTTCAAAAAACGTTATGAATCAAGGCTTTTTAAACGAAAATAAATCACTTCTTAATAAAAAACTGATTTTTAGCATAATGTTTTGAGCGATTTTCATCTCATTTTTAGCACTACTAAGTTTTTGAATCACAAATTCACAAACCTTTTCCTTTTTAATCATCAGCATTAGTCTTTCAAGTCTTTCTTATATACTTGCCGCCGATGAGAATATTTTTAAATATAAATTTGCTGATTTAAAATTTTTACACCTTGGTTTCTTAGCTAGTTTTACTTCAATTCTAATTGTTTCCTTTATTCCCGGAATAAATTTCGTTTTTTCCCAAAATGATTTTAGCAATTCAAACTATCTTATTTTAAAGAATAATTATAATTATCTGTTACTTTTAACAATTTTTGCCCCGTTTGTATTAGACCAAATTCTAAAATTTTTTAAAACATACTTTAAAAAATTTTAGTTAATTTTGATTTTTTCAACAATCAAGTTCAACTGTGGTTTCATCAAAATTAGACGGGTCTTCAATATTAAACAAAATATACAACATTGTTCGTTTTATGCGCGAATTAGTGTAACGTTTTGAATTAGTGGCACTCAAAAAACTATCTAAGTCAGGTTGATCAATATGTTTTTTGAATAAATTTTCAATTCCTTCTTTTACTAGTCAAATTTTCCTTAGTGATTCAGGCGACTTTTGACGAATAATTTCCTGAAATTTTGGATATAAAAGCGCTAACGAGCAAACTGGTTGGCTAAATTCCATTGGCGAAAACTGGGAAATTGACTTATTTTGGCTAATTAATTTTCGCAAATATGTTGCTGAAGCAAACTTTCCAGTTGGTGTTGTTTCATTATAATCAACAGTTCTTTTAAGACTATATGCTTGAATTGGATAATTATTTAGTACAATTTGTTTAACATATTCAAACCCGAGAATATCATTAGGGTAAATAATTTTTTGTGAACTAATTTTTTCAAGGGCAATTGCTGCTGCATTTGGAAAGGAATTGCCTAATTTTAAAGCTTTTTTGAGATGAACATTGTATTCATCAATGTTATTTTTTCACAAATTTGCTAAATTATATAGATTTTGAACATCATTCGATTCTGATCCAAAAATAATTTTGTCGATTTTATGGTCAAAAATTAATTTTAGCGCACCTTGGGCAAAAATATGAGCAGCTTGACTTGTATATTCAAAAGGCAATCTAATTACAAAATCAGCCCCATATTTTAGTGCTATTTTCTTTTTTGTTTCAAAATTAGCGAGACTAATCTCACCTCGTTGGGTGAAATTCCCGCCTAAAATTATGTAAATTTTGTCATTAGGAAAGTTTTTTTTAACATACTCAAGCTGATAAATATGACCATTATGAAAAGGATTGTACTCAGCGATAATTGCAATTGCCATTTTTCCTCTTTTTTTAAAATAGTATTACTTTTTAATTTAAAAAAACCTATGAATTTATAGACTAATTTTTTTCTTGATTAATTATTTGGTGAATTTTATCTAAATTTGTGCCAGTTTTTGCCGAAACATTTAAACACTCAAGTGATAAATTTTTACACACTTTTAACAGTTTTGAGCGCTGGGACTGATTTGTTTTATCAATTTTATTAGCTAAAATTTGCACCTTTATATTTAATGAAACCAAAAACTCAATCATACTAAAATCAAGATCAGTAAAGCCGATTTGACTATCAATTAGCAAAAAAACTAGTAAAATATTGCTATTTTTACTAAAATAATTAAAAATCATCGATTCTATTTGATCTTTCTTTGCATGAGAAAGGCGAGCATAGCCATAACCCGGAAGGTCAACTATTAACTTATTTTGACTAGTTTGGTAATAATTTAAAAGCTGAGTTTTTCCAGGAGTTGATGAAATACGGGCAATTTTTTGCCTTGCTAGCGCATTAATTAGCGAAGATTTACCAACATTTGAACGTCCAATAAAAGCAAATTGGTCTTCAGAAAAACACTGCTCTGGACATGATTTAAGAAATTTTCACATTATATACTTCTAAAAATTATAAATTAATTATAAAATCCTTTTTTAACTATGACTTGCCTACCGAAAAACACCGCCAGTTTGAGTGATAAGACTAATATTTTGATTATTTCCGGTAGTTTGTAACTGTAATTTTTCAATTATTTCATTTCTTCACATCTCGCGAACCCGATCTACAGCAGCTTCATTTGGATAAAAACTGGCATTAGAATTAGTTCAAAAGGTGATTAAGTTTGCAACAGCTTGATTAGTTTTAACTTCTGGCAATTTTTTTAAAAATAATTGCAATTGTGATGCTTTTGTAAATTTGTATTTATCCAAAAGTTTGTAAGCATGACTGTGATCTAAATCTGGATCATTGGCCATCGATTTTACCATTTGATCGACTATTTCAATGTCAGATGTGACTTCAATTTCAGGGTTTTTTGGACTTGAAGAATTAGATTTTGGACTATTATCATCTGCGTCATTTTTTATTATTTGTAATTTTTGTTCTTCTTTTTGTCGATCTAATTCTTCGGGCAGTTTTTGGGTTTGAATTTTTTCTTGACTTTCAATTTTAGGGGCAATTTCTATTGGTTTTTGATTTTGGGATTCTATAATTGGTTGCTCAGGCAAATTTTGCGGAGGATCACTAGGCAAAATTAATGGAATTTTTTCTTGAGATTTGTTTATTTTTTTGATTTCAGATTCAACTATTACTTGCGAAGATATAGGCGGATTTTTGGGTTTAGTTTTGTCTTTTGAGTCTAAAATTGATGGTGAAAATGGAGTTTTTGTTTTAACTTCATTTTTGTCAACTTTTGGAATAACAACAGGTAAATTAGCTGGTTTTTCAGTAGATTTTTGAATTTTTGGACTTTGAGCACTAGGGGTTACAAGAACTTTTTTTGAAGGTGAACTTTCAATTTTTTGTTGCTTTTTTTCAATTTTTGGTACTGGGACTGGTTTTTTAGATAAAATTATTATATTCTTTGGGACCTTATTAGATTTAGGACTTGGCGGCAAAGTTAAGGGAGTTTTAACTTGATTATTTTTAGTATGATTAATTAATTTTGAATCAATCTGAGCTTGTTTTTGCGTTGTTTTTTTAGTATTTAAATCAGAAACACTAGAATTTTCAGCTTCCTTTTTATCTTTAGCTAAACCTTGTAAAATTATTGTATCAGCAATTTGATTTCCAGCTTTTTGTGAATTTACAAGCGAAGGCGCCAAGGTATTAACCCTAATATTTCCTTCACGAACTTCATTTTGATTCAAAGGAAGGGTAGAATTACCTAGACTAAAATAAACTACCGCCCCTACAGAACCAGCAACAACCGGGATAAACCCTAGAGCTAACTTAAATAATTTTGTCATTTTTTCTACTTTTATAAATTTTTAGGATTTTTTAGCACCAGCTGGCGTTACTGGTTGAGCCTCAACTCACTTACCGCTATTTATGTTTGTTTCATCGATAATAAACACATGGCCGCCTGTTGTTCTGTTAAAAGCGCCAATTTCTGGTGTTTTAATAATTGTAAGAACTTTTTGAAGTTCTTTTCTTCAATTTTCACGAGCAGTTTGGGAGCTTGCACGCCTAGGATAAAAACGAGCGTAATTATTCTCCCAAAAGATATATAAAAATGCTGCTGCTTCTTCAGTTATTGGTGTTTTTGGGAATCTTTCTTTAAAAAGTCTCATTTGGTCGTTCTTTTTAAAAATATATTTATAAAGGTTCTTTTTTGCTTCACGATATTTCTGAGCGTTTTCGCCTACTGAAGATTTTAATAATATTTTTAAATCTTCTTGTAATTTATCAATTACTTCATCAACTTCACGCTCTGATTCGGTTGTTGCAGGAGAAATTGAATAGGATGATGTTGACTTGGAAATATCACTTTGGGTTTGGGTTTTAGGTTTAGGAGTATCTTCTTTGTGTTCAACTTTTGGAGTTTCACTAATAACGATAACTTCAGGAGTTTTTACAATTTTTGGTTCTAAAACCGGTTTTACATCTTCATTAGAAACTACAGGAGAAATTAATGGGGTTGGAACTTGAATTTTCTCTTCAGTCTGAGTTGGTTTTTGCTTAATTATGACAACTTTTTCAATAATTTCAGAAGAGTTTGAAGGGGATTTGTCTAAATTTGTTGGCTTTTGGGGTTCTAAAAATGAAATAGAAGAATTTTTACTTTCGCTACTTTGAATTTTGCTAACTGAAACAGCTTTTTTTATTTCATCAACTGGTTTTTTGACAGGTTCGGCCAATAAGATTTTTGGTTGTGTGTTTGGTGAATTTTTTGGTAGTTCAATTTGTTTATTAGAAAAAATTATTTTTGGATTTTTTGTGTTTTTAGTAACTTTAATAGGTTGAGATTTTGGAGAATCTTCTGAGACTTCCGGACTTTTTAGAACAATTGTTTCATCATTTTTTACAGTTTCCTGGGTTGATAATTCTTCAGAATTTTGGTTGAATTCATTATCTTGTGAATCGGAAAGTGGTGAAAAACGGGTTTTAACTTGAAGTGTTTGACGTGCTAAAGTTGTATCGCCCAAATTAGAAATAGCATTACTAGAAGTCAAATAAATAGCTGTTCCTGCTGAACCTGCAACAACTGGAACTAATCCAAAAACCAATTTTAAAGATTTTCTCATATTTCACCCCTAGAAATTAAAGCAAACACCAATAATTTATAATAATACCACGAATATAAAATTATTTAAAAAAATAAAACAGGAATGATCTAGCTCATCCTGTTTGTTTGATTTACTATATTTATTAATTATAAACAAAAAATTTTAAAAACCAAGCAAAACCAAAAAAATTTATTTATATCAATTCTTCAAAGTATTAAAATATTTCTGACTTGAAAAATAAAACACAATTATAATAATGTAGTATTTTAACTTTTTTTAGTCTACAATTTAAGGATATTTTAGCTGTTTTTCAAATATAACTTATTTACTAACAAAAAAATTTTAGGCTGATCTTTTGATGAATTTTCTGGAATATTAGGATTATCGCTGGACGAAATTATTTCTGGTTGATTTATTTTTTCACTAGATTCTACGGGTTGAAAGCTTGGAGGCGGATCAAAAAGACCATCAGGCACTTCTACGGTAATTGAATTTTTTTCGTGTTCTTTAGTATTTCTATATTTATAAATCAGCAAAAAAGTAGCTGTTCCTGCTACAACAACAGCCGACACTACTATAAGTGCTATTTTTCAAAATTTTTTCATATTTCACCCCTAAGAATTAAAGTCTAAACCAAAATAAATTAGTATAATTATACCAAAAATATAAACTTATTTATAAAATAAAAATTGAATGTATCTAACCTAGCAAGAATCGACAAAAATTTTAACCAACAAAAAACACCTTTTCATGTTTTAAATAACAGTATTTTTTAAAATATATTAGAAAACTAGCTATTTTTATGTTATAATTTAATCTAACTTGTGAGGAGAATTATGAAAAGAATATACCCAAAAAAATGGTTTTTAGGAAGTCTTACAGTTTTAATTCCAACGTTTTTTCTCGCAGCTGCATGTGGGCAAAATAACACTGATAAAAATAAGGAAGATAATAAAAATCCAAAAACAGACCCTATAAAAAACCCTGTTCCTCCAAAAGAAAAACCTGATCCATCAAAAGGTGGAACTAATGTGGAAGGAGATCCTGTTGCTTTTCTTGACACACAAAAAGGCAAAATTGAATCAGACACTTTGAAATTAATCGAAGAAACAAAAAAACAAAAAGAAAATATCGAAAAAACAGAAGAACAAACAAAGCAAATTGAAGAAAAACAAGCAGAAATAAACAAAGAACTTGATAAAATTAAACAAAATCAAGGTTCAACTGATGATCAAAAAAGTGATAAAAGTTCAGAAGAAATCAAGAAAGAAAAAGAAAAACTAGAAATTGAAAAGAAAAAATTAGAAAAACAAAAAAAGGAACAAGATGAAAAACTACTTAAAGAAAAAGAGCGCCTTTCAAAACTTGAGGAAGAAAAAAGACAAAAAGAACTAGAAAAACAAAAAATAATACTTGAAAAAAATAGACTTCATACTCAAACAGTCAATGATTTAAATGCTGTTTTAGCAAAAATTCCAAATTCTTTAGAAATAGCTGACCAAGAAAAAAAATCATCAAATAATGTTGCAACTGTGCTTTTTCATTACAAGCAAAAACCTTCAACTTTTCACTATGAAAATTTTGTAAAGAAAATTGATAACTTTGATGATCAAAATTATACAATTACCTTTAGTTTTCCTTTCGAGGTTAAAACTGTTGAAAATAACAACGATATTAGTCAAAGAAGGCTAGAAAATGTTGAACTTTCAGTGTCCAAAAAGGGTTCGGACACAAAAGTCACAAAACAAGTGAACCTTTTTTGAGATTTAGAAAAATCAAAAAAGGTTCAACAAAATGAAGAGCCAGAATTATACCAAAAAGACTTACGACCTGTTTTTAGCAAAATAAGTCCTTCAATTTTGGCATACGCCTTAGTCAATTCTGATAATGAAGCTGTTTTAAATTCGGTACTTTTTGGCGATTTTAATGCCGCTTTTAGCGAAGTTTCACTTTCTGTTGGACTTAAAGATGAATTTTTAGGGATAAAATCACTAAATGATGAGGAAAAATTTTCCTTTGATATTATAAGTGCAACTCCTGATGATGAAAATGGAACTTTAACACTTAAAGTCAAAAAGACAAAATTTAAAGAGCAAAAAGAACAAATCGGTGATTTTCAAGAATTTACTTTTTCCAATTTAAAGAAAAATGACAAAAATATAACTGAGTTTGAATTTGAGGTTGACAATAATAAAGTTTGGCCTCAAATAAGAGAAAAAGGAATTTTCAAAAACAACAGACAAAATAAAGATGGACTATCAGAGATTCAAAAGGGGCTAATAGTTAAAATAATTTTTGACAGTCTTTATTTTAAAATAAAAAACGCTGATCCTGAGGTTCTTTTAAAGGAATTTTTAGTCAAAGATCATATTAAAAACAACAACTTTTTGCCTTATCCACAAATTATTTCCCTAGAATGAGATGGTATGATCAGAAATGATGCCCACAAAAAAATTAGTGTCAAACTAGAAAATAAGAAGTTAATTTATAGTTTTGAACTAAAATATGCAAATCTTTTACCAAATTCAACCTTGACTCCTCAAGATCAGACACTCCAGTTTTCAGACTACAAAACCGCTGAAATTAAAGGCGAAATTCCCCTTGATCAATTTTTCATTTAAATAAAATTTTGTAATTTTACCAACAAAATTATCCTTTTATTTTAAAGCAACAACTAATAAACTAGATGTTAAAACCCTTTGATTTAGATGATAATTTGTATTCTAGGCACATTTTTTAATAATTTTGGCAAAAATGTGTGGCCGTCACAATTATAAATTTTGTTGGGAAAAAACCACCGTTGGATTTAGTTGCAAAAAAACCTTAATTTTTTGAGTTTCCCAGTTTGATGGTAAAAATTCGCTTTTTAGTGAATGCAAAAACGCAAAAATACCCGTAAATTCGGGTTTTTTGACGCTAAAATCTTTATTTTTATTATTTTGAAACCGACCTTTTGCAAAAAAAAAAAAAAATGCTTGGTCTAAAATAAAATTATGTTATATTAACTCTTGCTAAGAATAAAATAATAAATTTTGAGATTAGAATTAAGGGGGAATTAGTTATGTTTTTGTTTAATAAGCTCAGATAGTGAGAATTTTCCGTTATATTTTTAAATATGATGGTATGCCTTAAATTTAACCGTTTAGAAATCTATAAATTTAGGGCTTTTGGTTATTGTTCTTTCAAAACTTCATATGTTTTTTAGGCTCAATGCAAATAAAAACGAGTTTTCTATTTGCATTGAGTTTAAATAGTAGTTGTATTTTTTTATGATTTTGTTAGTGTTTTGAACTAAAAAAGCAGTTTAAAAATTTCATAATTTTGGTTTTTAAGTTAAAAATTTTAGCTTTTCTAGTTTGCTTTATTTGATTAGTAAGTAGATTTCGTTTTATGGTTGTTAGATTTAAAATTCAGACTTAATAAAAAATCTCAAGCTTTAAAAAACTTGAGATTTCCGAGAATTAATTATTTTTTTATTTTAACTTTTTAAGTATTAAGTGCCATCTGGAAATAGTAAAGTTTTGCGAAAATCTTTAAATTCGCCTTCATTTTCAGATAATTTTTTTAAGTTTTGCCGATATGATTTTTCTTGTTTGGGAAACAGTTTTTTATTTGTACCATCAATTAAGTTGTGTGCTAGTCCATAAGAGTCAAAATCAGCAATTTGGACAAAAGAAGTATAACCAGCTTTGCCACTAATGTCTAAATTACCTCCTCTGGTTTGAACAGCAGAATAAATACCAACAGGTAAGCCATAATCGTTAATGACGAGCGACCCAGATGCTCCATAATACAGTCCACTATTTTCAATAAAGGTTATAAAGCCAAAAGGAGAATAACTTCTGTTAGGACTGAGGATATCATTCAGTGCTAAACCATTGGTAAAACTATCGTTGGAAATTGCAAAAGACTTGTTAGTTAAGTTTTTTGGATAATTTCTCATCAAAAATTGTTGTCCATCAAGACTTGGATAACCTAATAAATAAAGTTTTGTGGTATTAGGAGATAAAATCGCAGATTCGCTAATTCCTAATTTTTCTGGCTCAGCAATACCTTTTTGATAAATTGAGGTATAATCATAACTTATATAAGGTACTGCGTTTTTGTCATGATTTGGATACTGTTGTGTCTGAAACTTAGCAATATCTTGCTCGATGTCTACAATTGCCTTTTCGATATGCTCTTTGAATAATTGAAGATTTTCCTTGTTTTCATCATTTTTTGAAATGAGCTCATCTAATTTTGCTAAATTAACTTTTAGTCCAAAAACAGCAAAATCTTTACCAATTCCATTGTTTATTTTTTGACTACCAGGAGATGTGACCGATGTTTGTTTTAGTTGCTCATTTGTTTGATTATCAAAAATATTTAAAGCCACAAAGACAGTTTTGGGATTATCAAAAATTCCTTCGATAGGAACCTCACTCCCTCCTCCTAATTGCTTGTTAATAAAGTAAACGGGAGTATTGTTTGCATCTGGTCTTGAGTTATTATCAATTGCTTGGATGTTAGCTTCTTTTTTTGGCACACCAATAATAAAGCTATCTACTTTTTCGCCGTTGTTTGGCTCAGTAAAATATTCAGGGAAAGTGTCTTTATATTTTGAATCTAAAGTGTTAAAAGATCTGGCAAAAACGTGAGCGTTTGTAGCAATATACAACATTACTTCCGTCTTGTTTTCATTGTAAGCAGCATCTAATAATCAACCTGTTCCTGTCGGCTCATATTTGACAACATCATCAAGATTGTTCTCATCTGTTTTGTCAACGCTATTGAAAGCGATTGCAAAAGTTCTGTTTTTTAGCTTTTCATATGCTTGCGCATCTGTTAGTTTTGCTAAATTAGATGCTAATTCTTGTTTTTGTTGTTCTCCTAAGCGTTTAGCATTTTCTATTTCTCTTTGTATAAAATTCGGATTGAAATGAGGGACAAAATCCTGTTGGCCATTTTGCGGGTTATTTTGTGGTGGAGTAGTTATTGTTTCTTTTGCACTATCTAATGAAGTATTTGGTTTTTGTTCTATCACTTTTTTTGGTTGTTCTTTTTCATGGCAAGCAACTAGAAAGGCAACTACACTTAATGGTGTAACAATTGAACCGGAAATAATTAAAAATGTTTTCAATTTTCCTATTTCTTTATTATTTTTTTTCATAAGTTTGCACACCTTAAAATAAAAGTTTGATTAAATTAGTAGAAAAATTCAGACAACTAGTTTTTTATCTATGCTTTTGATTACCCACTTTTGTTAATTTTTTCTACTAACTTAGGTGCAAAGATTTTATTTTAAATATGCATTAATAAAAGAGCGTTTGATTTCTTCCCGAGCTGCTTTTCCTAAAGGGCTAGTCAATTGAGAATTATTATAAACAGCAAGCCCTTTAAGAATTATAGAACCATTTGAATTTTGACTTTGAGTTAAATCTGATTCACTTGCACTAGGATTAACTGGCATTTTTTCAGGGTTAGGGCCAATTTGAGATCAATCAAGATTGAAAAAATTAGGAAATGGGGTTCACACACCAGTTAAATGGTTTACATTATAAATTGTTTTAGCATTTAAACTAACTGAAAATGGCGAATTTAGTTGATTATTTGACGAAGAATAAGCTGTAATTTCAAAAGATCAAGGTGTTTTAATAATTTCAAGGAGAATATCCTGATCCTGTTCAATTATTGGATTAATTTTTTGGCCAACAAATGGCGAAGAATTTCGAAATTCTTGTGAAAAAAAACGGCTTTCATCGGTACGATTTGCAATTTCCATTAATGGCCGATATTCAGAATTAGGCGGAAAGCCATCAGAATTTTCCTTTATATCTGACGAAAAAAACCTATTTTTTATATTTCAAGAATTAGGACCAAGAACAACAGCTTGTTTTTCTTTTAAAGAAGTTGAAAATGATTCTAATCCTAAATGTAGTGAATTTTGACCTTGGCGAAAATGATTATTTAACGATTTAAAATTTTCAACTTGTTGAAAATCAAAACCAATAACATATTCGTCAATTTTTGCATCAGTCTGTTTGGTATCTATTGAAGAATTGGAATTAATTTCTACTTTACCATCTACAATTTTTCCTTCAATTGGTTTTGATTTTTCAACATATTTAGATCTTCCAACTTTTTGAATGAAAAGTCCACTACCATTTGAGTCTGAAAGTAAATAATGTCTTTTATAATCGTTAATATTTTTTGGTCTAAAAGCAAAGTAAACAACTCCTGAATTTACTCGTGAAAATGGGGCGGGATTTGTTTTTGGTGACTCGGTTGAACTAGAAGTATTCTCGGTTTTTGGCGAATTATCCATGAATTTAAAGGATTTTTTTATTTCAAGGCCATTGTGGGTTAGCTTATTTTCGATAGAATTACTATCCTGAAAATGAATGTCATTATCAGATAAGTCTTGAATTTTTAGCGATTCAGTTGGTGAAGTTTGTGAAAAACTAGCTTTTCCGTCAAGGAAAAAGGTTGGATAAAATTTGGAAGCAACATCAAAAGCGCTTTGTTGTGAACTTAAAACATTATTAATCTGGATTTTTGAAGAGGCTAATTTTTCGTTGTTTTTAGTAGAAACCAGTGAAAATTCAATAACAAAATTATCACTTTGTTTTTCAAAATTTATTTCTGGTTTGACATCAAGTGAAATAAAATTATGCTGTAAATTTAAGGCTTTTCAGATAGATTTTCCTAAAGTTAATTGTTCATTTTTACTTTTGCCTTCAGCTGAATCTGAAAAAGTTTGGGCTTGAATTGCTTGGGATTTTGAACTTTCTGAAATTTCTATTAACTCATTTTTATACTGTTCAAGCGAATCTTTGGTTGGATTTTTACCAAAATCAAGCAAATAAAGCTGACTAACTAATTTTTCATCAGGATTTTTAGTGTCAATTCGACTAGATGATTCCTTAATTTCATTAAATATTTGAACCAATTTATCCGAACTAAGCGCCGGAGTATTTGAAGCTTTTGGCAAAGAAAAATCTTGTAATTTAGCTTGAGGTAAATTCTTTGCAAAAATACGCGAAAATACGTTCAAATCAGGTTTGATGTCAGTGTCAAATTTAAAATCTAAAACTTTTATAAATTTTTGTGGGTCTCTTTTTGTTAAAGTTCCACTTAAGCTTAAACGAACTTTTCCGTCTTTAATTAAATTTAGGCGATCTTGTTCACTGATTTCAGACAAATCTTTAAGAACAATATCTATATTTACGAAATAATTTTTTAATTTATTAGTATTTAGACTAAATTCATTGCTAGTGTAATTAAATAATTCTGAAAACTTTTTTGGCGGTGAGCTGTCTGTTTCATCTTGAGTTGAATACAAATATGATCCAAGTGACAAATTTTTGCTAACAAGATTTTGCTGGATTTGAGGTTTTAGTTTTATTTCAGGAATTAACTCATCATTTAGTCAAGATTTTATTTCTGATTCAATTTCTTGATCGTTAGCAATTCCTTTTATTTCCAGCTGAATTGGAGTTTTTTTATCACCATCAATTAAGTCAAAATTAAGGTAATTTTTGCCAGCTTCAGAAAAAAAACTAAGATTATTGTCAACAATTGTTGGTTCAAGAGTCAAACCTTTGCGAATAAAGGACGGATTTCCTAAACTATTTATGAAATTATAGCTTCCTTTGAGTGCTAAAAGTGCTTTTTCAAAAGCAATAAATTTTTGGTTTTCTGTGGCTTGAGCAACACTAAAACTAGCTTGAATTTTAGATTTAAATTCAGCAAAACTAATTAAATTTTTTGAATCTATATTAATTGATGACTTTTTTTCATTAATTTCAAATTTTGAAAAATCATCAACAACTTTGTTTTCGTCAGCAAAATTTTTGATATCAATTGCTTTTGAAAAAATTTGATTGTCATTTTTTGACTTTAAAAATAAGACAATATTTTTTATCGAATTCCCACTAACTTGTGCATTTATCAAATCATAAGTAATTTGATATTCATTTTCATATAATTTATTAAGGTCTATTAATGATAAAAGGTCAAAATTATAAATTTTGCTTTTTGCCAAATTTAATGCGGTAAATGCGGTTAAATTTTTAAAATCATCCTTAACAGTCAAATTATCAAACAAACCAGCTAGTCCATTTTTAAAAGGATTTTGTTCTTGATCTAAACTCAATGTTTGAATCTCTTCATTTAATTTTTGATAGTAAGAACGATTATAAGAATAAATTCCTAAGGGAATTGAAACGGCAAGCCCGCTAGCTAATGCTAAAGATGAAATTCCGATAACTATATTTGATGTTTTACTTGAAAAATGCTTAAAATTGAAGAACTTTTTCATTTTCACCTCGTTAGTTTTTTTGTTGATCTGAACTGGATGGCTGTGAATTATTTGATTTTTTTACTGAAATTTTTAAACTGCGTGAGACTAAAACTTCGGCTGGATTTGTATTATTTTGGGCAGAATTAAGAATAGAAACTGTTAGTAAAAAATTTATTGTATCTGTTTTTATTGAATTTTCAAAGCTAGGAAATATATCAAATCTTAGTTGGTCATTTCCTAATGGTTTTGAAAAATATTCTTTAGTTTTTTTGAAATTATTAAGATTGGTTTCTAATGATGAAGCTTGTGAAGTTTGACCATTTTGCTGCTCAGTTGTGCTAGTTTGGGGTTCAGAAATCTTTTTAAATGTTTCTTCATTTACTTCAAAATTCAATAATTCAGAAGGAATTGAGTCTGCTAGTGAATTAAGTTTTTCTTGATTTGAAACTTTTGGATCAATTTTTTCAGAAGATAAATTAATTAAAATTTTTCTAACGGGTGTTTGAAGGGAAAATTTGTTAGTATTTTCATCCCCAATATTGTAATAAAAATTTAGTGTTAAATATTCATAATTTTCACTATTTGTTAAATTTTGCGCAGCTTCTCCGGGCTGTTGAGGCTGTTCAGCCTGTACAGTTTGTTCAGACCCTTCTGTCCCTTCGGTCGGTTCAGTCTGTTGTTCACCTTCTTGTTCAGGTTTAGGTTCCTCTGTTATTTTTTTAATTTCTTGATTAAGAGTTTGCTTTGAAATTTCGTTACCTTTTTTAAAAACTATTTCATAATTTAAATTTGAATCTATTTTTTCTCATGCCAAAAAATTACTCAACTGGGCTGATTTTAAATAAAAAGCTAATAAAACATCAGCAAGAGTAAAAAATTTAGCACTTTGTTTGTAGTTTTCCTTTATTTGATTAAGATCAAAATTAGTGTTAGATTCCTTAAAAATTTCCTGATCTTTCAATGCGGCTAAAACTTCTGAAGTTGATTTTTCTTTCAAATCACCAATTTGAGTTTTTATCGTTTGGGGTAGAAATAATGTTGAAAAAAAGCCCTGATTAAAAACATCTTCAAAATGATTATTAAAGCTTAAAACATGAATATTTGTGTTATTAAGGTTAATTTTTGCTGCTTTTTTAAAGATATCTTCCTGCAAATCATCATCAAAAGTCTGTAAAGAAGAACGGTTTTGATTAAGAAGTCCAAAATATTTAGCTAATTCAAAAAATATTTTAGCAATTTTATTGGGTTCTTGCTGAATATAGTTTGCAAAAAAAGCTGCTACATCAGATGGATTTTGAAAAAAAGTATTTGAAACTAAAGAACTAACTGCTAAATTTTGAGATGAATTTGCGGAATTTATACTAGTTGTTGTTTCAAACTTTTTAAAACGGGAAATATCATCTAAGCTAGGAATCAAGGTTTTACCTGATCAAGATCTAACTTTTGCCTCAAAATTATCAAAATTATAATTATAAGATGAAGGCAAACTCAATTTATCGGCTAAGGTTTTATAATCCTGTTTTAGTAATAAATTGTCTAATTCTTCTTTATTTAACGGCACTTTTGCAAAAACAGGTTCGCCAAAAGTTGAAATAAATTGCGCTAAATTGGCACTTTTATTGTCAAAAAGTGGATTTTGTTGATAAATTATCCCTTTTTGTGTTCCAGGAATAGAAAAATTACCAAAAGCATTTCCAGAAGAAGCATTAGAATTTATAGGCAAACCAAAGCCATCAATTCTTAAAATTAACTGCTTTTCATTGATAATTTCGTTTGAATTATTATCAAAAAAAGACTCATTTAGGACAATTTTATATGGTAATTCGATAACGTATTTTCCGTTGTCATTTATTAGTTTTGCATTTGGTGTGTCAAAAATAAAATCAATACCTTGCTTATCTGATGGGATTAACTTATTAAAATTACCAAAATCTAAAGATAAATCTTCAGCTAACAATGGGTTTATCAAGTCTTTAATGCTTGAATTTTTTAAATAAGGGTTGGATTCAAATTTTATTTTTGCAAAAAAATCAAAAGGATTTTGCTTGCTTATGAGAAGTTTATTATCTTTTTCCTCTGTATTATAAATTAACGGTTTTAATTTGAGATTTGCAAAAAAATCATTAACATCCAAAAATATTGATTTTTTATCTTTGGATTCAAGGTTTATATTGATAATTTTATTTCCATTATTTTCAAAATTATCGCCTAATTGATCAAGAGCCGATTGAGTCAAACTAGCCTGCAAAAACATTGTTGCAATATTGTTTTGAACACTAACAAATTGGTTGGTTGCCGCATCTTTTGCAAAATTTATATCGAAAATTTGGGCATTTGTTTCAGGAATTAAATTTTCTTTTGAGTTTTTAACAGAAGAAATTAAATCAGTAAGTTTTGGGAAAATTTGCCCTAAATTTTTTTCAACTTCAGAAGAATCTTGACTAGAATTAATTTTAGCGGCAAAATCTGAAGCTCGGTATAAATTATTTTGCACTAAATTCGAATTTTCCTCAGAAAAATTCGATATTGTCGTATTAAAATTTGAGACTGCATCTTCTATTTTTTTTGTAATTTTTTGCAGTGCAAAGTTAAAATCTGCTTTTAGAAACTTTCTTGAGTCATAAAAAGAAACAGGATATAAAACAAAATCTGACTGCGCAAAATTTTGGTCAGTTATTTTTTGTCTTGCTCTAAATTTAATAATAAAATTTTGATTTAAATCATCAAAATTTAAATCAACAAAGTCAAAAACTGGCGAGTTAGTTTTTTCATTTTGCTGTTCAAATTTAACAAGTTGTTTTGAATCTTCACTAAAATAATAAGGAACCAAGTACTCATCAAGTTTAATTGTGTTTTTAAGAGCATTTCCGTCAAATAATAAACTTTTGATTGCAGAAAAATCGCTATTTTTGCTTATTTTTTCAGGATTAAATGCAACATATTTTACTTTTTTTACAAATTGTTGAACTTCTTCGCGCGGATGTTTTCCGTTATATTTAAATGTAAAACTAATTCCAACTGTTATTCCAACAAAAGCTAACGCCGAGAAAAATGATGACAAAATTAATACTTTTCTTTTATTTTTTTTAATTTTGGCTGCTAAACTTGATGAATTCATAGTCAACTCCTAAATTTTAATAAAATAATAAATTATAGCATATTTTGGCTTTTTGGCATAGAACTGCTATTATGTTTAAAAATAATAGCAAATTGATTTTTAAAACATAAAATAAGAAAATTAGCAACTTTTTTGTTTTATTTGCTAAAAAAGTAAATAAAATTTTGCTTTTGTTTAAGTAAGTTATGCTATAATTTTACCTTATTTAATTTAAATCTCTTTCTATTTTAATATTTTAAAACATAAAATTCTTAGATCATGCCAAACTCACTTAATTTAATATCACTTTTAACTAAAAGAATTACTGATTTTTTATCTATCTACGGTTTTGAACACATTAAATCTGATGAACTGACAACTTTTGAGAAAAATTTTGTAAGGCTAAATATTGACAAATCTCACCCTGCTTTTGACCCAACTCAAAGTCTTGTTTTTGACAACGAAAATTTACTGGCCACTCATAAAACTGGTGTTTCAATTGAAGCAATAGCAAAATATCCTAATCAAGAACGGGCTTTTTTTTCTTTTGGAAAAGTTTTCCGAAACGACGAAGAAGACGCAACTCATTCTCATCAGTTTAATCAATTAGATTTAGTTGCAACCGGAAAATACACTGTCTCACATCTTAAAGGATTGCTTAGTGATTTGCTTGAATTTGTCTTTGAAACAAAACTAGAAACCCGTTTTCGCCCATCATATTTCCCATTTACGCAACCCTCTTTTGAAGTAGATATTTTTTATCAAGGGCGTTGAATTGAGGTTTTAGGATGTGGACTTTTGCACCCAAAAGTTATGAAAAATGCCGGATTTACTGATAAAAATATTTACGGAATTGCCGCTGGAATTGGGATTGAAAGACTAGCTGCTATTAAATTCGGGATTAGTGATATTCGTGAATTTTATAAAAATGATTTACGTTTTTTAAAACAATTTTGATAGGTAAAAAAAATGCTTTTTTCATTAAGAAGATTAAAAAAAATAGCTAATATTGATCATATTAGCGACGAAAAAGTGATTGATGCTTTGATTAGTCTTAGTTTTGAAGTTGATAAAATTTCAAAACTAAACGAAATTTCTGGCATAAAATTTGGAAATATTCTTGAAGTTAAAAAAAATGAAAATGCTGACAATTTAACGATTTGTCAAGTTCAGTTTGACGACAAAATAAGACAAATTCAAACTGCAGCAAAAAATGTCCAAAAAGACAAGCAAGTTTTAGCTTTTGTTCCTGGTTCGACAAATGGAATAATAACTTTTGAAGCTAAAAAATTGCGCGGCCACATTTCTGAAGGAATGCTAGTTTCGGCTAGTGAATTAGGTTTTAGTGCTAAACTTTTAAGTCCAGAACTAGACCAAGGAGTGCTTGTTTTTGATCCAATTTTTGATCTAAAACAAAATCCGCTTGAAATTTTAGAATTATCTGACCTAATTTTAGATATCAAACTTTTATGAAACAGGCCAGATGCAAATTCTTATTTAGTAATAGCAATTGAACTTGCTGCTTTTTTTGCCACAAAATTGGATTTGGACTTTGACAAACTAAATTTTGATGGCAAAATTAAGTCAAATTTAGAAATTATTACTGAAAAAAATGAGTCAAAAGTTGCTGCTATTAAGATTGAAAAAGTTCCTAATCTTGGCTTAGTAGATATTTTTTTACTTTTAAAATCAGGTGTTAAAATTGCTGATTTAAACCAAAATTTTGCTAATTTTGTCTTAATTTACACAGGTCAGCCATCTTATTTTTTACAAACAAATCAAAATCAAAACCAAATTAAATTGACTTATCAAGATACAAAATTACTGGAAATTCAAGACTCATTTGCTACTTTTCAATTTTGAAACAATGATGAGTTAATACTAATTCCTGAAATATTCCAAAAACCAATAGAAAAAGATCAAAATTTATATTTAATAATGCCTAAATTTGACTCAGCAAAAATTAGGCAAATTAATCATAATTTTAATTTAAGCAGTCCCTCAGCAAGACAATTGGCAAAAAATTACAGTCAAGGAACAACACTTTTAAGCTTTATTTTTCTAGAATTTTTCCTTGAAAAACACGGGATTAATTTTTCTGCACCAATCAATTTTGACAAAAATCACTTTGACCAAAGATCTAGCATTAATTTTGGACTTGAAGAAGTCCAAAATATTTTAGGAATTGAACTTGAACAAAAAGATTTTGAAAAAATTAACCTAATTCTTCAGAAAATCTATTATAATTTTAATTCTCAGAGTTTTTTAGCACCGTTTTATCGTGTTGACATTGAATTTTTTGCCGATTATTCTGCTGATTTTCTTAGATTTTATGGGCTTGAAAAATTAGGAAACAAAAAATTAGCTAAAGTAGAGAGATCAATTTCTGTTGTTGATCCAAAGCCAATCCAGCTAAAAACTTTAGGCTATTTTGAAGCTAATTCGTTCCTTTTAATTTCTCAGTCAGAAAATTTTAACCCATTAAATCTAAAAACTCAAACCTTATCGACTTATACATCCCAAGAACACACAACAATTAGATATTCGCTCGCCTGACAACTAGCAAAAATTATAAAATATAATGTTAAGCGAAAAATGACTGATATTAGCCTTTATGAAACAGGTAGTGTCTCTGAGAAACATCAAGTTTTTGCCATGGCTTCGACAGTTTATAATCTTGAAACTCTAAAAGATCATTTAAAAATTTTATATAGTGATAACTTTAGTTTTAAGCCGGCCAAATCTGAATTTCTAAATCCTTCAGCGTCTCAATTTATTTATTGAAATAATACTTTAGTTGGCTGAGTTGGACAAATAAGTGAAAAATATGACTACCAAAATATCAATTTTCTTGAAATAATTGTTTCGAAAATTGATCTTGAACAGAAAAATAAACTTGTTAAGTTCGAGCAATATGATAATTCGCAACTTAAATATCGAGATATTACGCTATCTTTAGATAAAAACGATATTCCTGACACCTATTTAGACGTTATTAAAAAAATTCCAGAAATTTTTTCAATAAAATTAAAAGATTATGTTATAATTAATAATCGCCAGAAAATTACTTACAGAGTAACTGGAACTGACAAGGTTTGTCAGGAAATAGATAAATTTTATAAATAATTTCTTCTATTTTTAAAGGAAAAAAATGGCTATAGTTCCGAAACGAAAAACCTCCAAACAAAGAAAACATAAGCGAAATTCTCATTCAGCATTAAAATTGCCAAACCTTGTGAATTGCAGCAATTGTTCTAATAAACAATTACAACATCATGTTTGTCAATTTTGTGGATTTTATAAGAATCGTAAAGTTATAAATTTCCAAGCAATCAATGATAAACATTAACAAGAAAAAAAATTAAAAATTTTCTTGTTAAAATAAAATTTTATAGTATAATTACTTTTGGTTTTATTTTGCCGATTTAGCTCAGCGGTAGAGCAGCTGGCTGTTAACCAGTTGGTCGCAGGTTCGATCCCCGCAATCGGCGCCATTGGCCCGTTGGTGAAGCGGTTAACACACATGGTTTTCATCCATGGATTCACGGGTTCGAGTCCCGTACGGGTCACCAAAGATTGGAAGATTAGCTCAGCTGGGAGAGCAACGCCCTTACAAGGCGAAGGTCAGGGGTTCAAGTCCCTTATCTTCCACCATTAGCCACTTTAGCTCAGCAGGCAGAGCAGTCGCCTTGTAAGCGAAAGGTCGTAGGTTCGATTCCTATAAGTGGCACCATCTTTTTAGATAGAGTTTCTAAGTTATGCGCGCAAGTGGTGAAATGGCAGACACGCTAGATTTAGGCTCTAGTGCCTTCGGGCGTAAGGGTTCAAGTCCCTTCTTGCGCACCAGCTTAAGATCAACTTTTAGTTGATTTTTTTATTTTTATAATAATGGTTACATTCCTTTATAAGCCAAAAAATGTTAGTTCTGCGACTTTTTTAAGAAAATGAGCAAAAATAAACTCAATCAAAAAAGCAGGCCACTCAGGAACTCTTGATCCTTTTGCATCTGGTTTGTTATTAGTCGCTACTGATGATGATACAAAATTATTGCCTTATTTAGATCAAAAAAACAAAACTTACATTGCCCAAGTCAGTTTCGGTTTTTATTCAACAACTTTTGATATAGATGGGGAAATTTTTGCCTGTAAATCTCCAACTCGAGTAACAAAAACAGCGCTCGAGTCCAAATTGCTAGAATTAGAACAGCTAGAATTACAGGTCCCGCCGATTTTTTCAAGTAAAAAAATTAGCGGAAAACGTGCTTATGAATATGCGCGAAATGGTAAAGATATAGAATTAGCGCCTATTAAAATAAAAATATCTAAAACCATTTTATTAGAATTTAATGAAAAAAAACAGATAGCGACAATACTCTGAGAAGTTTCAAAAGGTTGTTATATCCGTTCACTGGCTAATGATTTAGGTAAAATGCTAAAAACTGGTGGATATTTATCCGAATTAGAGCGTGTTAAAATCGGTAATTTTGATTTTTCATTTGTTAATTTGCCTTTAAAAATACAGAATTTCCTTGATTTTCCGCAAATTTTAGTCAATTTAGATCAACTTATTGAACTTTTAAATGGAAAGAAAATTAATTATTTTACCAAAGACAACGAATTTATTCAGCTTGTTTTTAATGAACATTTAGTTGGTTTTGGCAAAATAATTAATAATGAACTTATACCAAAAAAAATTTTTGGTAACAAAGTTAAAAACTTAATAAAAATTTAGGCTTATAATGAATAAATTTAAAATTTTTGCAACAGATATTGATGATACAATTGTACCCCATGGTGGTCAAGAAATTCCCGAAAAAATAGACTTGCTTTTTTCAAAATTAAAAGAGAAAAATATTATCACAACTTTTGTAACTGGCCGTGATTTTGTGACAATTGGGCAATTAATTAATACAAAAAATGTCGATTACTTCATTGGAGCCAATGGTGCTTTCATTTTTGATTTCAAAAAAAAGCAAATGATTTATGAAAATCCTATTAAAATCAGTGATTTTTTAAAAATTGTTGAGTTTTTTGATCAACACAAAATTCGCTACATAATTATGGACTCTGAGTGAATTTATACCTCAAACTACTTTCCGGCGCATTCTTCAAAGTTTTTAAGTCCGTATTTTGATCGAATGAAACCGTTAAAAATGTGTAATTTTAAGAATAATTTCCACATTTTTACAGTTGTTGATGATCAGGACACAACTTCTGAAATACAGTTAAAATTTGAAGAATTTGCCGAAAAAAATAATCTAAATGTTAGTGTCAGCTCGAGGTGGTCTTGAGGCTTTTTCATTGGTGCAAAAAACGTTGACAAAATGCAGACCTTAGAAATTCTTGCAAAAATGCATAATGTTGAAATTCACGAAATTATTGCCTTTGGTGATTCGCGAAATGACACTAAAATGCTAAAAAATGTTGGCTTTGGTGTTGCAATGGAAAACTCGACAGTTCCAGAGGTAAAAGAAGCTGCAAAAGATATTGCCCCACCTGTTGATTCTTTTGGTGTTTACCTTAAAGCATTAGAATTAAACATAATTGATTAAAATGACAAAAGTCTTTTATTATCCAAGCTCAAAATTTGATTTTGCTGATCCTGTTTTTGTTCTGGGTGGATTTGAATCATTTCATTTAGGTCATCTTGAACTTCTTAAAAATGCAACAATTTTAGGGCAAAATGTTATCTTAATGCTGATTAGAGATCCATCAAAACTACCAAAAAATACAGGCAAAAATTTCACTGATCTTGATGCCCGCATTCAAATGATGGCTAATTCTGGAGTTCAAAATATCTTAATTTTTGACTTTAATTCCCAAATGCAAGAACTTGATGGCCAAGAATTTATTGAAATTTTTTTAAATTATGGCACTAAATTTTTTGTTGTTGGCAAAAATTTTAGTTTTGGCAAAAACGCTAGTTGAAATTCGAAGAAATTACAAAATTTCTTCCCCAAAACTAAAATTATTGACCATTTAGCTGAAAACAATAAAAAAATTTCAACAAAAAATTTAAAACTTTTCCTTGAATTTGGTGACTTTGAAAATTTAAATAAGTTTTTGGCTTCAAATTTTTTAGTTAGCACCTCCATTAGCCCTGAAGGAAATTTTACTTGAGACTCAGGGTTAATCTGTCCTGCTCCAGGGATTTATCTTGGCTATTTTGTTAATATAAAAGAAAATATAAAATTTCCGGTCATTATTCATATAGAATTTGATAGCCCGGCCGGAAAAGTCCATTTTTTTGAACAGCCAAATACGCATTCAGGTTTTCTTGAAATTATCAAGCAGATTCGCCTTATTTATTCACAAAAAAACAATGTCTTGAAAGATCAAGACATTGAAAATGCAAAACAATTATTCAAAGAAAAGCATACAAAAATTAGTCAAATTTAGTTTTTCTATGTCAAACACGCATAAATTCAGTATATAAATCTGAACGGTTGACATTTAGTTCTCTTTGAAGTTTTGTAGTTAATAAGTCTGCCACAAAAAGTTGGGATATTTTTGCACCAATTGAAAAAAGACTATTATTTTGCTCTAAATTATCAACATAAACAACTTCTGAATATTGAGTCGGCTCGAGCGAAATATTAGAAGTAATAAAAATAGTATAAATTTGTTGTTGCTTTAATAGTTTAGCAATCGCAAGTGCACTTTTTGAAGTCATAGAAGTTGAAAAAATAAATAAACAAGTATTCATAGGCGAATCAACTCAGGCAGCAATATCAGTGATTGAATTAGCCCTAAAAGCATTTAAGTGTAAATTTCTTAAATTATTTGTAAATTCAGTTGCAGCAACTACGGATGCACCAGCACCAAAAACAATAATTTTATCCATTTTTAACATCATATTAGCAATTCGATTAATTTGATCAACATCTAAAATTGCCAAAGTTTTTTCAATACTGTGAGCATAAAGAAGATTTATGTTCTCAATTTCATCATTTTCATTATATAAATTGTTTTCTTTATCAATTTTTAGTCATTCAATTACGAATTTTTTTAGTTCTTTAAAGTTATTAAAACCAAGTTTTTTAGTTAATTGAGTAATTGTTCCGACGCTAATAAATAAAATTGCAGCAAGTTCGTTAATTGTTAGCTCCACAAATTTTTGTGGTTTTGTTTCTATGAAACGAATTATTAGTTTTTCAATATGTGTTAATTTAAAATTTTTCGAAATAGTAAGTACACTCATAATAATTTAATTATACTAAAAAAATAAAAAAAATTTTATAAATTTTATAAATTTTTATACTATTAAAAAAATTTATAAAATCAAGGGCTAAAACTCCGAAAAAATTATTTTCAAACACAATTATAAAGTAAATTTAGCACATTTTTTTATATTTCATTAAAGTTTGTCTCATATTTTATGATTCAACCTTAATTTTTATAAATTTAATATCAGCAAACCATTTTTCACCAAAATTTTCTGAGCTAAATTCACTTTTTATATGATCTTCAACCTAAATTCGCAAAACTTTTACTCTTTTGGTGTTCCTTTTCCCTTCCTTTTATAAGCTAATGATTTTATTCCTAAAAATTTGTAGTGTTTGTGAAATACGTACGTGGATACAAAATTTCCCTCATTTTTGTAAATATTATATAGGGCGTCGCGCCCTATTGCTTTTCGATTTAAAATGAAAGTTTTACGAATTCACTCAAGTAACTTTTCATCATAAATCATTTCCTTTGGTGGTTTTTTCACCCTTATTTTTTCATAAATCGAACTGCGATTAACATTTAAAATACTAGAAATTCTAGTGCTATTTTCGATTTTATCTTTATCTTTTTCTTGTTCTTGTTTTCGTTTTTTGAGCTCCTCAACAACAATTGCGTGCTTAATCCCTGATCTTCTAAGAACATTTTCCACTATTTCTTGATAAATTACACGATCACTTTCAGAAAGATCGTTAATAGTATATTTCTTTTTTGGTTTGCGTGGAGATTTGTTTTTCCCACCAGTATTTATTGAACTTTTCATACCATTATTATAATACTTTTTTTGCCAATTTGCTATCAAATTATTACCATATATATGCAAATTTCATTCTTTATGCACATTTTTACTTTTTGATTTATTTTGTAAATTTGTCTAAATTCTTCTTAAAAAGGTAAAATTCAATTTTTAATACTTAGTTTTGCAATTTTAATGTATTTAAGTTTCTATTCAACTGGAATTTGTATTGTTTCATTTTGACACACCTTTTTTCGAATGCGTCTAAAATTCGTATACTAAATTACTTACTTTTTTTTTTTTTTTTATTATACAATTTATTATTAGCATAAAACAAAATAATGCTAATGTTGCTTTTTTACCTTTATAGATTTAAGCTATAAATTAGTAAAAATGAACAATTTCATAATTTGGAGGACTTAACTAAATAATGAAAACATTTAAAATAAATGAGCGATTATATCTTAAACCTACAGACATGTATCAAGTTGCTTATGAACAATGGTATGCATTTGAAAAACAAGTTATCGTATTAAAACCTTACAACCTTACTTATCAACAATTACAAAGCACACCTATTAGAATAGTATTTTGCAGCACTTATTTTTATGGAGTTATTGCCGAATTTAGAATTACCCGCCAAACCCAAATTATCGAACTTTTTAAAATACTTCAACGCTTAAATTTGTCTGGAAATTTAATTACTAATATTTTAAAAGCAATACTAAAAAATTGAGAAGATCAATTTAAAAATAAAGACCTAGAATTTGTAACTTTCGCAAATACACCAAAGGAATTTTACAACTCAGTACTTAACGACAAACAAGAACCCTGACCAAAAGGTCGTATTGATCTCGAATTCTAACGAGTTGGGAGTGTTCATAATTTTGTGTTTTAAATTTTATGGATTTTTTTCTGATAGAAATCTAATTTAATTTTGCATTATTTAATCGATTAGGGAAAATAATTTCTAACTGTTTTTTAATATCTGCCAATTTCTTAGCTGCATTTGTCATTTTTTAGATGCGTTTTGGAGCGTTAAATAAGTTATTTTTGAAAGGTAATTCACACTTTGAATTCCGGATTTTATTTTTGTATTTTTGCTAATTAATTTATTCACTGATTCAATTGAATTTATCGTATAAATTACTTGCCTTAATTCATATGGATATTTAAAAAATGTCGTTAATTCAACGAAATTTCCATACCAAGATTTGATAATTAAAGGATGTTTTTAGCCTCATTTTTTTGCAAATTAATCAAGATTTTGCATTGCAGATTCTTAATAAATCTTTTTTATTTCATAGGCAAACTGTTTTTTGACCTTGTTAGAAACTTTTAAAAGCGAGTTTCTAATTTGGTGAACAACATATTTTAACATCTGCTTCCGGGAAAACCGCTTCAATTGCTTGACTAATTCCGCTTAGATTATCGCAAGAAATTATTGTAACATCTTGCAGTCCGCGAGTTTTTAGTTCGCTAAAAACATCAAGTCAATTACTTGCTGGTTCGCTATTTTTAATCCAAAATCCCAGTACTTTTTTATTGTCCTGCCAATCAATTGCGAGAATAAGATAAAGTGATTTTTTAACAAAAACACCGTTTTCTTTAACATCAAAAAACATGCCATCAATGTACAAAATTGGATAAGAATTGTCAATTTTTTGCAATTTTCACTTTTCAATTTCAGGCAATAATTTATCAGTAATTGAAGAAATTCAGGCGCTACTTATTTCATTTTTATAGATATTTTTTATTGTGTTAGTAATATTTTCATATGACATCCCTGATGAAAAAAGCGAAAAGACTTGCTCTTCAATATCTCCTAAATTTCTTTCGTATTTACCGGTGAATTTGTTCTCAAAAGTGCCATTTCGATCTCTTGGTATTTTTAGACGAATATTATTACTATTATAATTCACAGTTTTGAGCGAAAACCCGTTTCGCTTATTTGGTCTATGCACACCTTTTTTGCTTCGGTTGCTTTTTTCATAACCTAAATGATGGCTTAATTCAGCATTTAAAAGTGCCTCAATAAAAGTTTTAAAGATATGCGAAATTTCATTGTGAAAATCTTCTTTTTTTAATTTTTTATAATCAGTGTATTTGTTAGCAATTTTTTTAGCTTCTAACTCAAACGGGAATAAATTTTTTTGGTCTTTTTTCATATTTTGGCCCTTTAGATAAATTTTATCAAAAAAGATTTACATTAGAACACAAAATACTTAATATTGCCAAAATTGATGGGCGAAAAGTTTCTTTTTTGCTTGATAAGGTGAAAATTTTTCCTTTTTTTCGCACTCTCATTTTTAAAATTTTAGACAAAAATCGAATTTTTCAATTAAATGTTTGTCTAAATTATGCAAAACTAACAAAAGGGTTACATCCTGCTCAAGTAGTCAATTTATAAGATTATTAATATTTGATTTGTCAAGATTTGAAAAACCTTCATCGATAATTAAATAAGTAGAAAAATCTCAGACAATTAGTTTTTTACCTATGATTTTGATTACACCACTTTTGTTAATTTCTTCTAGCATGTTCATTTTAAAAAATTTTCACAAATAATTTATCTCATATAATAGCTTGGAGTTTTATATGATAAGCAACTTTGAGGTCTTTCATAGTTATACCAATCAATAAATGAACTTATTTTTTGATAAGCAATAGCCACATTTTCAAAATTTTGACCCTCAATATTAATCAATTCTCGTTGAAAAACCGCATAAAAATATTCAATAGGACGGTTTGCAAGGGCATTTCCCTTTGGTGACATTGATTGTTGGATACCATTTTGCTTTAAAAAATTAGCAAATTTGTAGTTCGCATATTCCACACCATGATCCGAATGGAAAAATTTTGGTTTAATATTATACTTTTTGATTGTTTCTTTTACCAAGTTTATAGTTTCTTCTGAAAATCTAGTTTTAGAAATCGAAAAATTGAGTAAGTAATTGGATTTTATTTCAATAATTGAGTGTAGGTAAAATCATTCGTTGTTAATTTTGATAAATTTAATATCAGCAAACCATTTTTCACCAAAATTTTCTGAGCTAAAATCACCTTTGATAAGATCTTCAGCCCAAATTCGCGTAAACTTTTTCTCTTTTGGTGCTGGTTTTCCTTGCTTTTTATAAGCTAGTGATTTTAATCCTAAAAATTCGTAGTGTTTTTGAAACACGTACGTGGATACATAATTTCCCTGATTTATGTAAATATTATATAGGATGTCACGCCCTTTTACCTTTCGATTTAATATGAAATTTTCACGAATTCACTCAAGTAATTTTTCATCATAAATCATTTTCTTTGGTGGTTTTTTCACCCTTATTTTCTCATAAATCGAAGTGCGATTAATATTAAGAACACTACAAATTCTAGTGCAATTTTCGATTTTGTTTTTATCTTTTTCTTGTTCTTGTTTTCGTTTTTTGAGCTCCTCAAGAACAATTGCGGGGTCAATCCCGTATCTTCTAAGAACATTCTCCATTATTTCTTGATAAACTTCACGATCGTTTTCAGAAAGATCGTTAATTGTATATTTCTTTTTTGGTTTACGCGGTGATTTGATTTTCCCGCGAACACTTATCAAACTTTTCATATCATTATTATAAAACTTTTTTTGCCAATTTCTTATCAAATTATTAGCATATATATGCAGCATTCATTCTTTATCCGCTTTTTTACTTTTAGATTTGTCTTTGTAAATTTCTCTAAATTCTTCAGCAAAATGCAAAATTGCGTTTTTTAAGCCTTTAGATTCGGCAATTTTGATATATTTAAATTTGTCTTCAATTGTGAATTTGCATTGTTTCATTTTGATACACCTTTTTCCGAATAAGTCTGAAATTGATGTACTAATTTACCTTCATCGATAATTAATATTTTTTTTGTTTCAAAAACATGACTTGCAAAATTAATTAACTGTTTTTGTCCAACTGATAGATCTGTTTTTTCTTGGTAATTAATTAAATTTTTATGTTTTAGGTCATTTAAATTAACTAAATTAATTAATTCATTGATTTTTTCAAGATCAGTTTTTGAATAAAAACTGATATTTTCAGCTAAATTGCCTTCAATTAAGGCCGGACTATTATCGATAAAACTTATATTTTGAATAATATTTTTATCAGAAATTGTTTTTAAATTAGTTGAATTGAAAAAAATCTCACCTTTATAATCGCGCTCAATACCCATTAAAATCTTTAAAAATGTCGATTTTCCAGAACCATTATCGCCTTGAAGCAAATATTTTTTTCCACCTATAATTTCAAAATTAATATTTTCTAGCACTCTTTTGTTTTCATAGTCAAAATTCAAGTTTTTGACACTAATTTTATGAATTTTTTCTGTAAAATCATCAAAATTCAAGCTTGTTTTAGGCTTATTTTCATTTAATTTAGAATCTTTAAATTGTTTTTTTAGTGATAAATATTGAACAACCAGAACAATAAAAGTGTTAAAATCACTGATAAATAACTGATTGGCACTATTAATAGTTACCAAAGCAATAATTGTTGATGCTGGATTTTGATAATAAATTCCTAAAAAAATGATTGCTAAATCCGTTAAAATCAAAAATAACTTGCGAATTGTTAAATTTATATTTGCATTAAATTGATCCCACAATGTATATTTTCTTTGCATAAAACTTGCGTTTTTTGATGTTGGTTTTAGGATTTTGTTTAGTAAATGAATTTTGCCGAAAAATAAAAATGCCTCAAATTTGTTTAATTTTTCGCTAAATTCGCTGTTTAAATTTTCAAGTGAATCTAGTTGCTGTCTAATTTTTTCACTAAAAAATTTTCTAAAAAAAACGGGAAAACTAATTCAAACCAAAGTCAAACCAAAAACTATTGACCCAATTATTGGATTTATATAAAAAATAGTTGTCAAAATCGCAATAATTGGAAAAATTAAAGAAATAATATAAAAGAAATACATAAAAAGTGTTTCACCCTTTGTGAAAGCCTCGTTAAAAAACAATGAAAAATAGTTTCCGGGTGTATTTTTAACATATTGCTTATATGATAAATTGTTAAATATAGTCAATTTTTCTTTAATTAATTTTACCGCACTTGCTTGTCCAAAAATTCTTGTAAAAAGTGAATTATAAATAACAGATAAAAGAGAGCTAATTATAATTGCAAACATATCTAAGCCTAACCAAATTCACATTTGAACTTGATTATTGTCTAATAAAGCCTGGTATAAAAATCTTTTTGTAACTACTGAAAGACCAGTAAGACAAAATATAAAAAGTGAATAAAAAATATTAAAAATATGTAATTTAGATATTTTTTTCATGATTATTTTTCTCCAGGTTTATTATTTCATCAAAGCCTAATTTTTGCAAATCACTTATATGATGACTAACAAAAATAATAGTTAATTCAGGATTTTTTAACAATTGACCTATTAAAATATTTGAATAATCTTTCTGAATATTGTCAAAAGCTTCATCAATTAATCAAAATTTAATAGGAGAATATTGGAAGCGTGCAAAAACAATTTTTTGTTTTTGACCTTCTGAAAGATTATTAGAACTAATTTGGGTCTCAAGGTCAAAGTCAATTTCTAGCGATTCCAGAATTGAATTTAACTTTTGATAATCAGGATTTTCTGCAAATAAAGTAATGTTGTTTTTGATACTTGTATTAAAAATCAAATTTTGGTTATCAATAAGTCCAATTTGGTCTCTTAGATATTTTTGGTCCAATTCTTTCTGCTCATAGTTATTATTTATTAAGATTTTGCCTTCGTAAGTGTCATAAACTCCGGAAATTATTTTAATTAGGGTGGATTTACCAGCACCATTTGGCGCTGAAATCAAGTATTTTTTATTTTTTTCGAAAATAAAATTGAAATTATCGACAATAGTTTTATCATCAAATTTAAAATTAACATTTTGAAATTTAATACTATTGATAGGTTCTTCAATCATTATTTTTTGTTCTGGCAAATTATTATCTCCAACAATTTTGTCAAACAAAAATGATGATTGTTTGAATGAAAATAATGCGAGAACGATACCTCCAATATCAGAATGCAATCGATTTGAATATAAAGGTAGTGATAGAAAAACCGTCAAACTATAAAAATTATAAAATGTTAAAACTGATAGTTCCATAATGATAAATGCTACTGAAATACTAAATAAAACACTTAATCAAACATTTAGTTTTGTCAATTTTTTATACTCTTTTATTTGTTTTTCGGAAAAATTTTTATAACTTGTGTAAAATAATTGTTTAAATTTTTCTATTTTATTGTGAAAATAAAATGATTTAAATGAATTAAGAAGCCCTAAATTATACTGTGAAAAAATTTCACTATTTGTTGATAGATTCATGACAGCCCCTGATGCAAACTTGTTAATTTTTTGTTGAAACAATAGCAAAACTAGACTTAAAATCATGGTTGATAAAATCAAAATTCAACTTCAATTTAATGACAAAATTATCATTAATGAGATTGCGCCAAAAATTGATATAAGTGGAGTTATTATGTTTAAAAAGTTGCCAATTATTTCTAAAGCAAGTCTAAGATCATAATTAAACCAAGAAATCATAGAATTTCTGTTAAATTTCAATTCAAAATAGGAACTGTTTTGAATTTTTTTAATAATAATATCGCTTAATTTATTCCTGATATCCATTTCTAAAAGACTGAAAATCCAACCTTTTAGAAATGAAAAAAGGATAAAAATTCCAAGTGGCGCTATAAGCATAACCAAAGTCAAACCTAAATTAAGGGTAGGTTTTTCTTCGGAAAAAAATTCAATAACAAATTTATAACTAAAAATGTGAACTAAAAGTCCTGCTTCTTTTATAAATATTATAAAAAATATTAGTATGAATTTTGCTCTTGCTAAGTTGAATAATTTGAAAACGTTCATTTTTTCTCCACAATTATTCTGATTAAGATAGTATTAATTAATCTAGGGAAAGTAATTTAAGCGAATAATTCTGAAATTGTTATTATACAGGCATAAATTTTTGGCTTATAATTATTAATTTTTTAATTTTTTTTGGGGAATATTAACTAAAAAGCAGAGGTTTTATTAAAAAACTTGTCATTAAATAATGAAATTTTACTTAATATTTTTTCTGTTTTAGAACTTCTAACATATGAAGTTTCTAGAAAATTTGTCTAACATGGCCAAAAAATGTAGTTTTTTCTGATTCTGGCAATAAAATTAAATCTAGAAATTTCATCACATACACCCGCAATATTTTTTTCATAATTTTAACATTTTAATAAAATTTTAAAAAGAAAAAGTAATAAAATTTTCTATGTTTTTTATTGGTTATGGGTATTAAATAAAACTAGCTAAATCAAAAAAACTATGAATTTCTTGCATGTAATTAATATCTTCAGTATCTGGTTTTACTTTAGAACCAAATAATTTTTTAACTACTGGAAATTTAAAATTCAATGTAAATAGTTTTAAATTTGATTTGAATAATCCAAAAGAATTTGAATTTAATTCTGAAAATAACAAATCTTCAAGCACAAAATTATGAATATACCGAATTTTTTAGCAATTTGTAGGAAAAAATGAAATTTATGGTATAATTTGTTATCAAAGGAAAAATTATGCCAAAATATATTTTTGTCAGCGGTGGAGTTTTATCCGGGATTGGCAAAGGTGTTTCAGTTGCTTCAGTTGCTAATTTATTAAAAAATTGCGGCTATTCGGTTTATATTTTAAAACTGGATCCATATTTAAATGTTGATCCAGGAGTTTTATCGCCTTATGAACATGGCGAAGTTTTTGTAACCGCCGATGGTGGTGAAACTGATTTAGATTTAGGCCATTACGAGCGATTTGTTAGCCAAAATTTTTCAAAAGATTCAAATCACACAAGTGGTAAAATTTTACTTTCAATTATTAAGAAAGAAAGAAAAGGTTTTTATCAAGGAAAAACTGTCCAAATAATTCCACATGTAATTGATGAAATTATTTCACGAATCAAAAGTGTTGGTAATAAATACCAAAGTGATTTTATTTTAGTCGAAATCGGTGGGACTGTTGGTGATATGGAATCAAATCCGTTTTTCTTTGCAGCTTCACAGATGGCCGCTGAGTCAAATTTTAAAAATGTGTTTTTTATTCACACAACTTACATTCCTTTTTTGAATGCTTCTAATGAATTTAAAACTAAACCGGCTCAGTTTTCTATAGCCGAATTAAATTCGCGTGGAATTCGTGCAAATTCCATTTTTTTGCGACTTGAACATGACCAAATTGATGAACATGTTGCAAAAAAAGTTGCAAAAAGTGCCTTTTTGCCATTAGAAAATGTTATTGTAATTCCGAATCTTAAAAATATCTACCAACTTCCGTTGTTATTAGAAAAAAGTAACCTATTAAATGCTATTTTTTCCCATTTTGAATTAGAACATAGGCAACCTAAATTAGACAAATGGCGAGATTTTACTAATTTATTATTAAAAAAATGAGATAAAACAATAAAAATAGGTGCACTTGGAAAATACACACAATTTTTAGATGCTTATAAGTCAATTTTAGAAGCACTAAAAATAACAGCCGCCTACCAAAAGGTAAATTTAGAATTAGAATTTATAAATACCGCTGATCTAAACTTTTCAACTAGTCAGTTAAAAAAATTTGATGGAATAATAATTTTACCAGGTTTTGGTTTTCGTGGATTTGAAAATAAAGTAGAATCTGCTATTTTTACTTATCAAAATAATATTCCAACATTTGGAATTTGCCTTGGAATGCAAGCAATGACAGTTGCAATTGCACGATTAAATGGGATTAAAAACGCACATTCAGCTGAGTTTTTAGCAGAAAAACCTAATCAAACAAGCGTTCTTGATTACAACAAAATTGATGGCTCTAAACTTCAAATTGGTGGAACTCTCAGACTTGGTGAGTATAAGGTTGTTTTTGCGCAAAATTCCAAAATTGCCCAGATTTACGGAACTTCTTTTGCATACGAAAGACACCGTCATCGATTTGAAGTGGTTCAAAAATATGTTGACCAACTTGAGAATTCTGACTTTAGTTTTACTGGTCGAGATTCAGTTTCTAATTTAATTGAAGTTTGCGAATCTAAATCTCATATTTTTTATATTGGTGTCCAATATCATCCTGAATTTGTAACAAGACCTCTAGAATCTCACCCGCTTTTTAATAGCTTCTTTGAAACAATTATTAAAAATAAGTACTAAATTATTGTTTTTTTACTAATTTAAAAACTGGGGCAACATAATAAATTCCAGAAATTACTGATATAATTGCTGCAAAAATAGTTGTCAAATTAAATAAATAATAGTATTTTATAAAAATTTCAGCACTGATTGAGTATCCAAGGAAAATAATAATAATCGCTAAAATTTGTAAAACTGTCTTTAGTTTTCCTAAAAAATTAGCAGCTACATTAATATTTTTTTTTGCAAGAAAAATACGAAAGCCATCGACGATAATGTCGCGCAAAACAAAAACCAAAACAAGAAATCACGGCGTTAATTCTAAATAAGATAAGAGAAAAAAGGTCGTTGTAGTCAGTATTTTATCAGTTATTGGGTCAAATATTTTCCCTAATTCTGACTCAAGTCTAAATTTTCGGGCAAGGTAACCATCAAGAAAATCGGTAAGACTTGAAGCAACAAAAAAGAAAAATGCTATATAAAATAGCGAAAAATAATTATATTTGGAAAACAGATAAAGTAAAATAAAAATTATGAAACTACCAAGAAGGCGAAAAAAAGTTAAAAAATTAATAAAATAAAATAAAATATCTATTTTTTTCTTCATTTTTTTCAAAAAGGTAGCTTAATTGGTTTTGTCGGAATGCGATTTTGATCAAAATATTGCTGACTTAATGTTGAGAGATCGTCAATTTTAACTTTTTTTTGTTTTAAATCAGCAATTAAATGACTATAATATTTCAAAAAGCGGATTTTTTCGTCATTGTATAACCCAAGAATAGTTTTGTCATATTTTTTCAAATAACTAGCAAAATCAGTAAAATAATTAAGTTCCTTAGAATTATGTTTTGCTCATAAATTTGATTTACTTTTGGATAAAATATTTATATTATTGAAAAAAAATTTTTCAGTTTCATATCCTGTTTGAATAATTTGAGAAACAACTTGATCATTTTGGAGAACTTCAAGGTGAATGCGCGCCAAATTGTTTACATCTGACATTTTAAGATTAGCGCCAACAACAAAATTTGATACTAAATCAATATTTTTTTCAATTATTACAATAATTCGTGCTAAAAAAATTGCTAAGGTTTTGTTGCTTAAGTCCTTAAGTTCAGCTTTTTCTATCTTTAGTCGTCTTAATTTAAGACGATTTGAAATAAAACCATAGGCTAAAAACCCAATGATTAGTGTTGTAAGCAACGCAATTACGACTATTAAATTAGTATCAACCATAAATAAAAATTAAAAAAATATAGCTATCTATTTTGTTTTTTTCTTAAATTTTACCTTAAAATTATAGGTATTTTTGCTTTCAGGATCAGGTTTTAGAAAGCGACATTTAGGAAAACCACTACATGCAATAAAACGCTGTGAAGTTTTGCGATTGTAACGGTAAACCAAATCCATACTACATTCAGGACATTTTTCACCAGTTGTTTCAATTTCCATGACTATTTTTTCAAGCGGTTTTGATGAATCTGTAATTTGCTCTATTTTTGTCCAAAAATTATCAAGAAATTCTTTATAATCTTGTTTTCCTTGAGCAATTAAATCAAGTTCTTCTTCAATTTTAGCAGTAAAATTAGTATTAATAATATCTGGTGAAATTTTTAAAAGATTTTCCAAAACTACTCGCCCAAATTCACTCGGAATTAACGCTTTTGACTCGCTTTGAACATATAAGTGATCTTTAAGTTTTTTAACTGAGATTGCAAAAGTTGATGGACGGCCTACTTTGATATCATCTAGCTTTTCAATTAAAGTACCATCATTAAATCTTGCCGGCGGTTGGGTTTCGTGTCTAGATTCTTTAATAGTTTTTTCAAAATTTGACTCAACTTCAAATTTTGAGTCAACCAAATTATCTAGTGATTCAAATTCAGGTTTAAATTTTAATTCTGGAAGTTCTGTTGCCTTGAAATATCCATCAAATACAAATTCTGAAAATGAATAAGTAAAATTGTGTTTTTTTGAGGCTGTTTTAAATAATAGACGGGTAATTTTCCGAACTGGAACTTCCATCATTGCTGAAAGTGTTGTATTATAAACTAATTGATAAATTTGGAAATCTAGTTGACTTAACGGATATTTTTCTTTTGCTTCTTCAGGGCTAAGTTCTAAATCTGTTGGTCTAATGGCCTCGTGGGCATCTTGATCACCAGCAAAACCTTTAATTGATTTAGCTATATAATCTTTACCAAAATTTTTTGAAATAAAATCACGACCTTTTTCAAGAAATGTTTCACTAAGACGAGTTGAGTCAGTTCTTGGATAGGAAATTAAACCATGATCGCCAAAACCTTCATAAAGTTTTTGTAGCGATGATGAAACAGAAGAAGACGAATATTGCGACATCTTTTTAAAAACAGTCGCTTGTTTTAAAGGTGAAATTTTAGCATCCTTTTTTTGGGAAACCTTAAATTCATCAAGAATTAAAAAAGGATTAGCTTTAATTTCATCAGTGATTTGCGCCAGAGATTCTTGGGAAAAAATTCAGTCAGATTTTTTGGATTCATTTTCAGGATTATAATAATTAACCTCAAAAGAATTACGGTTTTCGTCTTTTAAAAGAACTGAAAGATTAAAATAAACCTCGGGAATAAAAGCTTTAATTTCTTCTTCGCGTTCAACAACTAACTTTAGACCAATAGATTGAACACGTCCGGCAGCGGGAATTTTAGGTGCATTTTGAATTTTAGTTTTTAACAACGAAGAAAGACGAAAGCCAATAATTCGATCAAGCATTCGTCTGGTTTGCTGTGAATTTACCAAATCTTGATTGAGACGAACCGGATTTTCAAGAGCAGAAATAATTGCCGATTTTGTAATTTCGTTATATTTTATCCGTCGATATTTATCAGCGACATCTAGATATTTAACAAGTGAATCACCAATTGCTTCACCTTCGCGATCAGCATCGGTTGCTATAAAGACTATTTTAGCTTTTTTTGCTAATTTTTTTATTTCAGTTACAGTTTTTCTCTTAGTTTTATCAATTACATAAGAAGGTGTTCAGGTTTTTAAATCAATTCCAAGCCCAAATTCACCGGTTTTAGCCAAATTTGTAATGTGGCCAACACAAGATGTTACTGTATAAGATGAATCTAGATAAGATGAAATCGTATTGATTTTATTTGGTGATTCAACAATTATTAGCTTTTCCACGATTTAAGGACAATTTTAACTTTTTAATTCTTTTCTTTTGATTTCTTTAAGACGTGCAGATTTTCCAGAACGTTCCTTCATGTAATATAATTTTGCACGACGAACTTTATTTGAACGGACAACCTCAATTTTGTCAACAAGTGGAGAATGAAGTAAAAATGTTCTCTCAACACCAATACCGTGGGAAATTTTACGAACTACAAAGCTTGAAGATAGCCCATTTTTCTTAAATTTAATTACTAAACCTTCAAAAATTTGAATTCTACTTTTGTTACCTTCTTGAATTTTAACGTGAACACGAACGTTATCACCTGGCTGAAAAGTTTGGAAATCACGTATTTGGGTTGCTTCAACAATTTCCATTAATCTTGTTTGCATGTCTTACTCCTTAAAATTTTTTTATAGATTTATAAATTATAATAAAAAAAATTATTTAGCTGTTTTTTTCTTTAAATTTTATATACTTTTCTCATAAATCAGGGCGTTTTTTTTGGGTATTAATTTCTCTTTGCTTTTGACGCCAGGATTCAATTTCTTTATGATTGCCTGAAATTAAAACTTCAGGAACTAATAACCCACGAAAATTTGCTGGTCGAGAATATTGAGGATAATCTAATAGAAAATTATTAAAAGTCTCATTATTTAAAGAATTTGGGTTTATTACGTTTGGCTGTAAACGCGAAATAGCATCAATTATTGCCATTGCTGCTATTTCGCCACCAGTTAAAACAAAATCACCTAAAGACAATTCAAAATCAATGAAATTATCAATAATTCTTTGATCAAAACCTTCATAATGACCACATAAAAGAGTTATTTCCGGCTCTTTTGCTAGTTTTTTTGCAATATTCTGGTCAAATTTTTTACCTTGAGGGCTCAAGGCTATTTTTATGCCTCCAACCTTTTCAAGAGCATCAACAACTGGCTGAATTTGCAAAAGCAAGCCAGGGCCACCACCATAAACATAATCATCTACTTTTTGATGCTTATTTTGACTAAAATCGCGAAAATTAATAATATTAACTGTTATATCTCCTCTCTGAATTGCCTTTCCAATGATTGATTCAGAAGTAAAGGTTTCAAAATAGCGGGGAAACAATGTTAAAACATTAATTTTCATCTTTTAAGTTTTGAAAGAACTTTATGCTGAATGTTTTTGTTCTAAAAAAGTTTCAAAAATACCTTTTTTAGAGAAAATAGTTCGCACAGTGTTTGTTGTTTGAGCGCCTATATGTAATCAACGATATGTTTTTTCTAAATTAACCCTTGCAACTTTTTTTTGTGGATCATAAAATCCAAGTGATTCAATAAAACGACCATCACGAGGTGCACGCGCATCTGCGACAACTATTTTATAAATTGGATTAAATTTAGAGCCCATTCTTTGAAGACGAATTTTTACCATTTTAGTTCCTTTACTAGCTTTTTGGGTTATTTTCCATAAGCAATTAAATAATTATATCATAAAATAATAAAAAACAAATTTTTAAATAATTTTTGAGCGTAGAAAATCTAAAAAGATTAGGAAACACAGTTAATTCTATTGTCTCTTGAAATATCTTAAATATTTAGTTAAAATATTGTCTAAGAAAAGGGGTTCTAATTTTTTTTAACAGTTAATTATTGCCTTATATAACGATAAATTTTGTTTTTTTATGGTTATTTACTAAAACAATGGAACTTTTTTTACACCTTTTCATCATAGGAACGATGAGACTAGTTTTGCCAAAATCTTTTTTGATAAAATTATTTAAATCTAAATTGTTTCATAAATTTGCAAATTAAAAATTGAATAAAGATAGTTTACCATAAATTCTAAATTTTTTAAATTTTAACTTAAAATTTTAACTTAAAAAGCAAAACACGAAATATTTAAACTACTTTTTTAGTTAAAACACAAACAAAAATCATAAAAAATACATCTACTGTTTAAACTCAATGTAAATAGAAAACTCGTTTTTACTTACATTGAGCCTAAAAAAATATGTGAAGTTTTGAAAGAACAATAATTAAAAGCCATAAATTTGAAGATTTCTAAACGGTAAATTTAAGGCATTCCATCATATTTAAAAATATAATGGATAATTCGCATTTGCTGATTTTTTTATGACAAAAACATACAATTCCTCCCTAATTCAGTATCAAAATTTATTAATTTATTCTTAAGTATGGTTTATTATAGCATAATTTTATTTTGAACCAAGCATTTTTTTTTTTTTTTTACAAAACGTTAATTTCAAAATAAGAAAGATTAAGGATTTACCATCAAAAACACGGATTTACGTGTATTTTTGCATATTTGTATTCGCTAAAAAGTGAATTTTTGCCATCGAACTGGGAAACTCAGGAGTTTTGTTAATTATTTTTTTATGGTTAAATATTAACAAAAGGCTGTGATAATTTCAAGACGGTAAATTTTTTATTAAATAAAATTTAGTCGCTGAATCAATTAAAAATTCGGAAAAATATTGCAAAAATTTTAAACTGTGCTATAATTATTTTGCATTTTTAAATTAACAGCATTAAATATTGTTAAAAAAAAATTCAAAATTTGTTAAGATTTGTGAGTATCCTGCTGTTGGTGAAAACATTAGATTTTGAATTCATTTAATAAATATTTAGTTTTCTCTTTTTAGTCTAAAAATGCAAATTAAATTATTAGTAAAAGGAGAAAAAATGTCACGCTATACAGGCCCAATTTTTAAAAAATCACGCCGTGTTGGCTTTTCTATTCTTGAAACTGGAAAAGAATTTGCAAAAGGTAAACAACGAAAATACGCACCAGGGCAACATGGTCAAAGACGTTCAAAACTTTCTGACTACGGTGTTCACCTTCGTGAAAAACAAAAAGTTCGTTTTATGTACGGTTTATCAGAAAAACAGTTTAGAAATACATATAAAAAAGCAACTAAAAAAACTGGTATTGCCGGAACTTTATTCTTACAGGCCCTCGAATCTCGACTTGATAATTCCGTATATCGCGCAGGATTTGCCGAAACTCGTCGTCAAGCTCGCCAATTAGTTAGCCACGGTCATTTTTTGGTTAATGGGAAAAAAGTTAATATTCCATCATATCAATTAAGACAAGGTGATACATTTGAATTAACTAAGTTAAAAAATGAAAAAATCCGTAAAAACGAGCAAATTTTAACTGCATTAGAAACAAAAACAGCCGCACCTTGGCTTGAAGTTGATAAACAAAATTTTAAAGTTGTTTTCTCTCGTCGTCCGGAACGTTCTGAGTTAAATCAGGAAATTAAAGAATCCCTAATTGTTGAGTTCTACAGTAAATAATCTAATATTCTATATAATTGAAAAATCCAAACTAATGAAGGTTTGGATTTTTTTTGTTAAAAAAATGGTATAATTTAACAAAAATAAGGGGGAAAAATGCCAAAAAAATTTGCTATATCTTCAGATCATGCTGGTTTTGAGAGAAAAAAAGAAATAATTCAATATCTTGAATCTTTAGGTCATCAAGTTACTGACTTAGGTCCATATAATGATGAGTCAAGTTCTTATGCAGTTTATGGAAAAAAGTTAGCTAATTTTTTACTTGAAAACGAAAATCAGATTGGAATTGGAATTTGCGGGACAGGTCTTGGTATGTCTTATGCGCTAAATCGTTTTAAAGGAATTCGCGCCGCAAGAGTAACAAATGAAAACGATGCTTTTCTGGCCAAATTACATAATAATGCAAACGCTCTTGCTCTTTCAGGTAGATTTAATTCCCTTGAAGAATCTAAAAAAATTATTGATAAATTTTTAGAAGCAGAATACGAAGCTGGTCGTCATCAATCTCGAATTGACGAATTGGATAAATAAAATGCCTGAATTGCCAGAAGTTGTAACCGTTGTAAATGCCTTAAAAAAAGAGATTATTGGTAAAAAAATAGTCAATGTTTTGGCTAAAGATGAGAATTTTATAAAAGAAATTCCATTTATTGAATTTCAAAAAATATTGAAAAATTCAACTATAGTAGATGTTCAAAATAGGGCTAAACATATTTTATTTTTTCTAGATAACCAAAAAGTTTTACTCTCACATTTACGAATGAATGGGAAATATTTTACTTATAAGTATCCAAAATGAAATAAATTTGACTATGTTTCCTTTATTTTTTCAGATAATTCGGTTTTAAATTATAATGATAGTCGAAAATTCGGGACTTTTGTTATTAGAGATCATTTTAATTTATTCAAAGTTAAACCCTTAGTCGATTTAGGACCTGAACCTTTTTATATAAATGTTGAGGATTTTTACCAAAAAATCAAAAAATCAACTCGTTCAATCAAATCTATTTTACTTGATCAGAAAATAATGAGTGGTCTAGGAAATATTTATGCTGATGAAGTTTGTTTTGCGGTTAAAATTTCTCCAGACAAAATCGCTAACCAAATAACCTTAGAACAAGCCAAAATAATCGTTGAAAAGAGCAAAGAAATTCTGCAAAAATCAATCGAATTAGGCGGGTCAAGTATAAATTCATATACTTCTTTGAATGCTAAAGAGGGTAAATTTCAAAATTTTTTAAAAGTACACACTAAAAAAAATTTACCTTGTACTAAGTGCAATGAAAAAATTTTAAAAGTTGTTGTTGCTGGTAGAGGAACTTATTTTTGCCCAAATTGCCAAGTTGAATAAAACACCTATCCCGAGTTTCCCGGATTGATGTGATAATCTTAAAAAAGTGTCCTGGTTTAGTTTTAGGCACTTTTTTAACTAAAAAAAGCAAAATTATGAAATTTTTAAACTACTTTTTTAGTTCAAAACGCTGACAAAAATTATAAAAAATACAACTACTATTTAAACTCAATTTAAATAGAAAACTCATTTTTATTTGCATCGAGCCTAAAAAAACATATGAAGTTTTGAAAGAACAATAACCAAAAGCCATAAATTTGTAGATTTCTAAACGGTCAAATTTAGGGCATTCCATTATATTTAAAAACATAACGGAAAATTCGCACTATCTTATTTTATTACAACAAAAAACATAATCAAGCACCTCCTTAATTCAATATCAAAATTCATTAATTCATTCTTAAGTGATCTTAATTATAACATAACTTTATTTTTGGCAAGCATTTTTTTTTTTTTTTTTTTGCAAATGGTTAATTTTAAAATAATAAAAATTAAGATTTTAGCGGCAAAAAACCCGAATTTACGGGTGTTTTTGCATATTTATATTCATAAAAAGTTAATTTTCGCCATCAAACTGCCAAACTTATGAGGAACTTATTTTTGCCAACCTGCCAAATTGAATAAAAAAACCTATAAATTCATAGGTTTTTTTATTCAATTTTACTTTTTATTAGATCTCAAAATTCTTCTTCAGAGATCCTTTTAACACCTAATTTAATTGCTTTTTCTATTTTTGATCCGGTCGATTCTCCGGTTACCAAATAAGCGGTTTGTTTTGTTATTGATGTGTGGAAATATGCGCCTGTTTGTTCGATAATTTTAACAAATTCGTGTCTTGGTTTTGATAATTTACCTGAAATTGCAAATGAAGTTCAACCAATTAAAGACGGTGAAATAGTTGGATTTTTGAAATTAAAATTAACATTTTCAAGACAGTCAAGTAGTTTTTGATTTTCCTCATTATTAAAATATTCAGTTAGTGAATTAATTATAACAGGTCCAAAATCATTTTGATTTTTCAGTATTTCAAAATCTAATTTTCTTAATTCAGAAATATTTTTAGCATATCTTGCAAGAATTTTAGCGGCTTTTATTCCAACATTTTTTATTCCTAAACCAAAAATTAACCTATGAAAATCGATGTTTTTTGCTTTTTCAACCTCATTAAGCAATTTAATTATTGACTTAATTTGTAAAGATGGAGCACGTTTATTTTCTGAATTTAATTGACTAGGTTTAAATTCAGAATAAATTTTTTCAAGGTTATTTTTAAGGTCAAAAATGTCACAAATATTAGAAATAATTTTTTTATCTAATAGTGTTTGAATTCTTTTTTCGGCTAAAGTTTCAATATTTAAAGCAGCTTTTGATGAAAAGTGAACGATTTTTTGGAGAATTATGCCAGGACAATTTTTGTTTTGACAAAATTGATCAATTCCTGATTCACTAAAAACTAGTTCAGACTGACATTTAGGACAGTTTTTTGCAATTAAAAAGTTAGTTTTTTCATGGTTTTCAACACTTCCGATAATTTGCGGGATAATTTCGCCCGCTTTTTTGACAAAAACATCAGACATTAAATTTAATTTTAGATTTTCAATGTAAGAATAATTAGGCAAAACTGCCGAAGAAATAAGACTGCCGCCAAGATTTACGGGTTCAATTTTGGCATTATATGTGACTTTTCCGGTTCTTCCAATTGTGGGAAAAATTTCTAGTAGTTTAGTTTTTGCAACGTCATCTTCAAATTTAAAGGCAATAATACTGTGAGGAAATTTTGACGTAAAGCCTAACTGATCATAAAGCAAAAATTCATTAATTTTGATAACAACGCCGTCAATATTGTAATTTAGTTGTTCTCTTTTTTGCTTAATTTGACTAATAAAGTCAAAAACATCGTTTAAATTCTTACATTCTTTTTGAAAATCATTAGTTTTAAAACCTAATTTTTTTAAAAAAGCAATTGCCTCTGACTGTCTAAAAATTTTATGTTTTTCTGGTTCTACAAGTGTATAAAAAAACCCGCTTAAAAATGAAAAATCTTCGCTAGCTGAATCTTTTTGGTTCTTTTTATATCGTCTAAGAATTCCACTTGCGGCATTTCGTGGATTTTTAAAGACATTTGTCTCAGTTTGTAAACTTTCAAAGGCAGAATTATTTATATAAATTTCACCTCTTATTTCAAGGTCATCAAAATAATCTATTGTTTTAGGGATAAATTCATCTTTAATTTTAAGGACATTAACTAAAACATCTTCGCCAAAAACACCATCGCCACGAGTTAGTGCTTGAATAAGTTGGCCGTTTTTATAAATTAGTGAAAGTGAAATTCCATCAATTTTTGGCTCGACAAAAAAAGTTACATTTTCTAAAATTACCACTGCTTTTTGGGCTCATTTTTCAAGTTCAGATTTTGTATGAGCCTTATTGAGCGATAACATCGGAACTGAGTGTTTGATTTTGGCAAATTTTGAGGTAATTTTGCTACCAACTTGTTGGCTTGGCGATGAATTAAGTTCATCTAAAGTAAAAAGATAGTAATATTTTTGCTCCAAATTTATTAATTCTCTCAGCTTTTTGTCATAAATTAAATCATCAACAAGCGGATTTTGCAGTTGATAGTAATGATGATTTCAAGTTTCAATTTGCTTTCTTAGCTCAAGAATTTCATTGCGAATTTTAGAATTATTTTCCATGATTAAATTTTTTGATTAGTGTAGAGTCACCAAAATGGCAAGTCTGAAATTGGAATAATATTCATTTCCATTAAAACTGTTAAAGTAATAAGACCGATAAAAATAAGGGCAAAAAGATAATCAAGTTTGTTAAAAACTAGACGGCGATAACGGCTTCTTTTTGCATAAACATCATAACCACGGACATCCATAGCATTCGAAAGATCTTCAGCCCGTGAAAAAGCAAGCACAAAAAGTGGAATTACTAAAGTTATTAATGATTTGACTTTATCCTTAATTTTTCCGTGTTTAAAATCAACCCCACGTGAAGATTGAGCTTTCATAATTCGGGTCGCCTCAAGTAACAAAGTTGGAATAAAACGAATCGCGATTGAAATAATCATTGCAATTATATGGGTCGGAATGAATAAAAGTTTTAAAGGTAGAATTAAATCTTCAATTGCACGGGTGAGTAAAAATGGCTTTGTTGAATAAGTTAAAATTGTAGTTGAAATTATCATGCCATAAATTCGAACCGCTAAAACCAGTGAGCGAATTATGCTAACAGTTCCAATTGAAAATTTTATATTTCCAAATAAAACAGTTGGCTTGACCAAATATCAAGAAATAAAATGCGTTGTTTCTTCAGGATTTAGACCTAAAACCTTATATTTAGGCAGTTCATTATCAGATGAAATGCCTAAAATTACATTAATATTTTGGCGATCAATAATAAATCCGTAAATTATTAACATAATTATGAAAATGATTATTGGCATTTTCATTAAAGTAAAAATTTGCTTAACTCTTTTTGTTGTTATATAGAAAAAAACAAGTGAAAGCAAAAGCAGAATTGAAATTGTCGCTAAATGGGTAGTGACAAAAAAAAGCACTGCAAAAAGAATGTTGAATGCTATTTTTAGTCGGGGGTCCATTTTATGAATTATTGTGTTTCTTGGGACATATTTAGCAACACTAATTTGCATTTTTTTCCTTTTTTATTAATAGATTAATTTGACTAATCAATTCGTCAATTGACTTGACTTTCGAAATTGGATATCCTATTTTTACTAATTTTTCACGGAAATTTAGCAAATTTGTAGGTAACATTTCATTTTCAATAAGAAATTGATTATTATCTAAAATAGGATAAGTTTCACCATCGTATATAATTTTACCATCTTTAAAAAAAATACAACGTTTTGTTCACTCTAAAACACTATCAAGATCATGAGTTGCTAAAATGATTGTCTTACCTTTTTTGTGAAGAGTGTCCAATATTTCAAGCATTTTTACTGAACCTTGAGGGTCAAGACCTGCTGTTGGTTCGTCAAAAAAAATTATATCTGGATCCATTGCTAAAATTCCGGCAATTGCAACTCTTCGTTTTTGGCCACCTGAGAGTTCAAAAGGTGATTTGTCTAAAAAAGTCTCATCAAGACCGACTAGTTTTATCATTTCAGCTGCTTTTTTCTTGGCTTCTTCTTTGTTTACTCCCATTGAAACGGCGCCAAAAATAATATCTTTTTCAATAGTTTGCTCAAAAAGTTGGTATTCAGCAAATTGAAAAACAACCCCAACTCGACGGCGAATTTGGTTTATAAATTTAAACTTTGATTTTAAAAATCTTGGTCTTTCAACAACTAATTTTTTTTCAGTTTTTGCTTCTTGATCAAAATAAAAATACTCAACTTGACCTTTATCAGGGAGCAAAAGAGCGTTCATATGTTGGATAAAAGTTGTTTTTCCGGAGCCAGTTTGACCTATTATTGCGATAAATTCACCTTGATTAATTTCAACAGATACATTGTCAAGCGCTTTTATTTCAATTGGTAATTTTTGGTCGTAAATTTTTACAATGTTTTTTGCTTTAATTTTCATAATTGTTCCAGCAATTCATTTTCATCATAGGTCGGACTAATAAAATCAAGGTTTTTTGAAATTTTATAAATAAAAGGCGAGTCAATTTTGGCTTTTTGAATTATTTCATCATTATTTAAAATTAATTTTGGATCACCTTTTGCAATAATTTGGCCTTTTGCAAAGACAACAACTTCATCGGCCAAAATCGCTTCGTTCATATTGTGCGTTATTGAAATTAAAGTTTTACTTTTATCTTTGCGGAGGTCATCTAAAATTTTAACAACATCACTTTTCCCTTTTGGATCAAGCATTGAGGTTATTTCATCAAAAATTATTATTTGCGGATTTAGAGCTAAAACTGAGGCAATAGCAACTCTTTGCTTTTGTCCACCAGATAAAAATTGCGGCTCGCGCTCAAGATAAGATTGCATTTGTACTTTTTGTGCCAATTCTGCAATAATTTTGGGCATTTTTTTTGGATCTTCGTTAATATTTTCCAAACTAAAGGCAATATCATCCTCAACTGTTGCCCCAACAAATTGATTATCTGGGTTTTGAAAAATAATACCGATTTTCTTTCTAATTTTAGGTAGACTTTCTTTATTTAATAAAATTGAATCAACTTCAACTGTACCTTTTTGCGGTTTAGCGATTCCGGAAATAATTTTAGAAAATGTCGACTTTCCTGATCCATTGTGGCCTAAAATTGCATAATATTTGCCTTTTTCAAAAGTTAGACTAACATCTTTGAGCGCTAATTGGTTCATATCGTTAGTGTAACTAAAGGAAATATTTGTAACTTTTATCATTTTTTTATTTTATTCCTTTTTGTTTGGATCAAAAATTGCAACAAAAGGTCAATTTCGATATTTTTCCTGATAATCAAGTCCATAACCAACAAGAAAAGCATCAGGAACTTCAAAGCCAAAATAGTCAGGTTCAATATCAGTTTTTCTTTTTTCTCTTTTATAAAATAAGGTAATTATTTTCAGTGATTTTGGTTTTTTTAATTTTAAATGTTCACTAATTTTTGTCAAAGTTATACCTGAATCAAAAATATCATCAATTAAAATAACATCTTTATTTTCAATTTTTAGGTCAATATCGGTAATAACTTTCAATTCGCCACCAGATTGGGTGCCACCAAAATAGGATTTGGCAATTATGCAATCGACCATTGAATCAACTTCGACTTGCTGAATTAAATCAGTCAGAAAAATTAATGAACCTTTAAGAACCGCAACAAAAACAATTTCTTGTGAATTTTTATAGTTTGAATTTATTCACTTTGCAATCTCATCAATTCTAGTTTTAATTTGTTTATTGTCAAACAAAATTTTTACAATATGTTTGTTAATCATTTTAACCCGTCTTTTTAAAATATTTTAATCTAAAATTTTACACTATTTTTCGAAAAATTTTCATATTTATTTGCTTTTAACTTCGGTTTTTCATCGCCTTTTAGCCTTAAAACCATTGTGAATTCACCTTTAGTAGAATTTTGAAGTTCAGCTAAAACTTTTAAAGGAGAACCAAAAAAATATTTTTGATGAATTTTTGTCATTTCCTTAACAAGAAAAATTTCGACTTTCTCGCCATAAAATTCATTAATTACCTCAAGAATATAGATTAATTTATATGGTGAGACGTAAAAAATATAACTATAATTTAGTATAAAATGCTCAATTTGTTTAATTATTTGCTGCTTTTTTGAGTTAAAAAAACCCATAAAAACTAACGGTAAATCAAAACCAGAAAGAACAAAAGCACCAACAAAAGCACATGCACCAGGTAAAAAATCAACTTCGACATCGTTTTCATGGGCTCACTTTATCAAAATTTGACCCGGATCGCTAATTGAAGGGGTGCCTGCATCTGACATTAGAATTATATTTTGGTTAGTTAAAAATATGTCAGACATTTTGACGATAGTTGATTTTTCATTAAATTTGTGATAAGAAATTAACTTTTTGTCTTTAATTTCCAAAAAATTTAATATTTTTTTGGAAGTTCGGGTGTCCTCGCACAAAATCAAATCAGCTGATTTTATTGCTTGAATTGCTCGCAGAGTTATATCTTGTAAATTTCCAATTGGAGTTGCTATAACTGTGATTTTTGCCATAATTTTAAGTTAAAATATTGTTTAGACGAACTAAAAAGCTCGATTTTTGAATATTAAAGTTTGCATTTGTTTCAAGTGACGAAAGAAATTTTTTAAATGTCTGATTAATTTTTACCATTTTTTCAGAATTCAAGTCAAAAAAACTACCTTTTTTAGCGTCTTTTTTGTTAAGACCAGATTTGCTTAAAAAAAATTGTTTAAAATGAGCGATTATTATCTGAAGAAAAATAAATGAGTTTTCTTTTGTTAAAACTTGATTTAAAAACAGTAAAAAATCAAATTTTGATTTAGTTAAATTATTTAGTAATGATTTTAATTTATCTAAATCCGAATCACTAATGGCCTTAATAGCCAAAGTTGCTTGATCAAAATTTGTGAAAATATTTGCATATATAGCATTATAAGGCGATTTTTTTCATGTATCTAACTTTTTCTTAAGTTCGTTTTTTCTATTTAAATCATTGAAAAAAAATATTTGACAACGAGAAACAATAGTCGGAATAATTAAGTCTGAGGAAAAAGAAGTTAGTAAAAAATAAGTATTCAAAGGGGGATCTTCTAAAATTTTTAGAAATGAATTTAGCACAGAAATATGGGCATTTTCAATGTTTTTAATTAGGAAAATTTTTGAATTATCGCCATAAAGAGAGGAAAAATACAACTTGTTTACCTCTTCTAGAAATTCTGTTTTTGAAAGGCGATTATCTGCAAAATCATGTTGAAAAATTTGTGGTTTTTGACTAAATATCTCTAAAAATTCAGCTATTTTCTCATCTAGAAAATCTGAATAGCTCGAAACAAGCAAAATTGCATGTGGAATTGTTTTAGTTTTTGACAAATTATCGAGAAAATGGCGCCAATTTGTCGTAATTTGCTTCATAATAGCTCTCAAAAAAATTAATTATATCTGTTAAAACATGATCATAATCGCCATTACCGTCAATTTTAATGAAATTTTTTCTTGTTTTTAGTAAATATTCATATCCTTTAATAACTTGTTTATAAAATTCCTCGCCGCGATTTTCAAGTCGGTCTCGCTTTTCATTTCGATAAATTTCCATTCGCTCGCGTGATTTTGAAATTTTAACATCAAGGAAAATTGTAAGATCTGGAAAAGTTTTTTCAGAAATTAAACTGTTTAACTTAAAAACTAAATCTGGGCTTAAATTATTTCCAAACCCTTGATATGCAATCGAAGAATCAATGTAGCGATCACAAAGAACAATTTTTCCAGATTTTAAGGCCGGTCAAATTACTTGTTCAAGATGAATTCTTCTCGAGGTTGAAAATAAAAGCATCTCAACATATGGGCTAATTTGATTTTTTTTATTAAGTAAAAACTCACGGATTTGCTGTGCTTCTTGCGAATCTTTGCCGCTGTATGGTTCAAAAGTTGTAATAATTTCTTTTTCTGGAAATTTAATTCTTAAATACTTTGCAAACAAATTCATAACGGTTGATTTTCCGCTTGCATCGATCCCTTCAAAACTTATAAACATATTATTTTTCCATTTCTTGACGATTTTCCAGTGCCTGATTTAAAGTTATATTGTCAATATAATCAATTGCTGCCCCAAAAGGAATGCCTGTAGCTAGCCTAGTAATTTTTGATGAGGATAAAAGCTTGTGTTTTGCAAGATAATTTGCAAAAATTCAACCTTCCATTGTTGAAGAAAGTGCAATAATAATTTCACTTTTTTCATTAGCAAGGTCTGCGAGTTTTTTTATTTGCAAGTCATGATTTTCGAGCTTTTTGATATCATATTTGCCAAAAACAAAATACTTGCCATCATATTTTCCTAGTTTTTCAAATTTTGTGACCATTTCAGAATTTTCAACCACTAATATTTTAAAAGAACGCTGAAAATCAAGGCATATTTGGCAAACTGAATTAGCATTTAGATATCCGCATCTCTCACAATATTGAAGATTTCGTTTTAAATTATAAATTTGCTCGACAAATGTTTCAATTTGACTAAGGGGCGTATCGATTAGAGAAAATAAAATATTAGTGGCTTGTTTTTTCGTGATTCCGGGAACTTTTCTTAATTGGTCAACTAGTTTTTCAAAATTTTCATCTACCATGATTCAAAATTAATGTGATTGAGTTGGAGCAATTTTTTCATTTTCTTCTCTAATTTTCAACAAAGCTTGATTTAATGTGATAGAAATTAAATCTTCTAATGTTTCAATATCGTCTTTGTCGACTAAAAATGGAGCAATTTTTAACTTTTTTAACTCAAAACCTCCTGAAATAGTCAGCGAAATTCCTTGATTTTCAAAGTCAAAATCTGTTTTTTCTAACAAATCTTTTTTTACTTTGTGATCTTTTTGCATTTTTTGAGCTTCTTTTAATAATTTTTGAAGATTCATTTTTTTTCCTTTCTCTTATTTAAATAAATTATATAAACTATTTTAAAAAGTTTAAAAATTTTTATTCATCAAAGAATAATTTTTGTAAATCTGTCTTAGAAATAGTGCGTTTTTTTGGTTTTTCAAAAGGTTTTAGCACAAATTTTTCACCACGAGCTCTCATTTCACTTGCCATTTTTTTTGTTTCTTCAACAAGATTATTACTCATGGCAAAGCCGTAGATATCCTGACCAAAAACGGTTTTTAATAATCGGTTGACATCATTGCCTTCTTTTTCCACTTTTTCAATTAGTAATTCTTCATACTCTGGATTTTTAGTGATAAAACACACAAAATTAGATGTTAATGTAAGAATTTCTGCATGCTTTAATACTCCAACAGTATCTATGAATTCAAAATTATACTGGAAATCTAACAAATTTTGGCTCCACTTTTTGCGCAAATCGAAATAAATTTCGCGGTTTGTGTCATAAAATTTTTTTCCCAAAAGTATAAGATTAAATGCCTCATCAACGGACAAATAATCATTTGGCAAATTCTTTTTTAAAAATTTATTTACGTATGAATTTCTATCAAATGAAAATTTATCGTCTTTTTCTTCATTTTTACTAAAATATGACGCTTGATTATTTGTTTTTAGGTCTGAATCAATGGAGTTAACATTTTTTTTGGCAGTATCATCAGTTTTTTTATCGTTAGAATTTAAAAATGAGTTTGAAAAATCGATGTTTTCAGCCGAATTTAAATTTGAATTTTCAGTTTTATTTAAAAAATTACTTTGATAACTAGCGCCCTCGGGGTCTAACAAGGGATTAAAAGCATTGTCCCTATTTTTAAAATTATCGCCTGTTTTATTGCTTTTTTGACTTTTTAAGATTTTTGTTTCTAAATTATTTTTGATTTTACGGTTAAAGTTTGATTCCCAAGTCAAATCATCGCTACCATGTAAATCTAAATCGCCATCATCATCGTCTTCAAGAATCGGATCGTCATAATCAAATAAATTTTGGGTATTTGTTTTTTGATTCAAATTATAATTTGAGTCAAAATTTTTATCACGGACAGTAACAAACTCTAATTTTTTTGGCGGTTTTTCCTCTTTTTTGATATTTTCTTCTCTTTCTTCTGTGTCGATTTTTGGCTCTTCTTTTGGTTTTTCAGCAAATTTTTCTGAATTTTCTAAAACAGTTTGGCTTTTTTCTTGCAAGTTTTCCTTTTTAAAAGCAAGAATTTTCATGACTAAAATTTCAAGTGCTAAACTTTGAAACTTATCATGATTAATGTCTTTTAGAGTTGAAAACCCAATATCTAAAAATTTAAAAGCAAAATCGTGACTAATTTTTAACTTTTCCAAATCAGAAGTCGAATAAATTTCGATTAAGTCTTCCTCTTGAGTTTTTTCTCAAATAATTCACTCTTTGACTAAATTTATTAATGACTCAATTAAAATTTGAAAATTTTTGCTTTGTAATAAAAGTTTATCTAATAAATCAAAGGCTTTTTGGGACTGCGCCAAAAAAAGAACATTTATAAATTCAACAAGTTTTTCACTTGAAACTAGTCCAAAAAGCTCTTCAACGCTTGTTTTACTCAAAAAGTTGTTACCAAAAATTACCGCCTGCTCAAGAATTGAAATTGCATCCCGCAAACTGTTGTGACTTAATAAACACACGGATTTTAGAGCTTCTTCTTCATATTCAACGCCTTCATAGTCTAAAATTTGTGAAAGTCGTTGTGAAATTTGCTCTTTATTTAGGCCAAGAAAATTATATCTCTGGACTCTTGAGAGAATTGTCAAAGGGATTTTGTGAACTTCGGTAGTTGCTAAAATGAAAATAATATGGCTTGGCGGTTCTTCTAGAGTTTTCAAAAAAGCATTAAAAGCTGAAGTTGAAAGCATATGAACCTCATCTAAAATATAAATTTTATATGGGCTAACCTGAGGTAAATTAATAGAATTTTCAACAATTTCACGGATTTCTTTAACGCCATTGTGTGAAGCAGCGTCCATTTCGACTATATCAATAGAATTATTTATATTTTTAAGGCAATTTTGACACGGGTCAATAGAATTTTGCTCTTTGTGAGTACAATTTATTGCATTTGCAAATATTTTTGCAAGTGAAGTTTTTCCAGTACCTCTTGGTCCTGAAAAAAGATAAGCGTGAAAAAACTTTTTTGATTTAACAATGTTTTTCAAACTTTCAACCAAATATTGTTGGCCAACAACATCAGAAAATTTAGTAGGTCGATATTTTCGGTATCAAGCTACATATTCATTTGTATTTTTCATATTTCTCCAAGATTTTCAAAAAAAATCCTTTATAATTTTTAAATTTAATTTTTAAAAATAAAAGTATACTTAAATAGTTTATAATTATAAATTATAATAAAATAAAATAAAAAATAGACTTTATATAATTTAAGGATTTTTTATATGTCAGTCGCATTTAACAAGGAACAAAACTCAGCTCAAAAGAAATGTCCTATAAACGAAAGATTTGTGTTTAATTTTCGAATTTTAAGCTATTACTTTCGGAAATTAGAAATTTCAGTTGAAGGTCTTGATAGAACAATCGATTATAATTCAGAATATTTTTTTTGGTTTGTTGAAAATTTAATCTACTTTTTATCAAAAAACAAGTATGCGCTTCGTTGAGACTATGAAAAAATAACACTTTTTAATTTAGAAAATTTACAATTAGCAGAAAATCTTGATGATTTTAAGTCAAAATTTAAATTAATTACAACTTTTGATTTAGAACATAACTAAGATATGGAGGAAATATGAAGATTTATACTACTAAAAAAACAAGCCCATTTTACACGTTAGTTTGTGAGGAACTAATTCTAAAAGATGACCAGAATCAGGACGATATTTTATATTTTTACCAGCACAATAATGCAATAATTATCGGTAAAAATCAAAATATTTACGAGGAAATTAAGCTTGAAGAGGTTGAAAAGCAAAGAATTGAAATTTACCGTCGACTTTCTGGAGGAGGTGCTGTTTATCACGATTTAGGAAACATTAATTTTTCATTTATAACTAAAAAACAGAATCACAGTTATCAAAAATTCTTGACACCGATTATAGAATTTTTTAAATCCTTTGGTTTAGATGCTGAATTCAAAGGTAGAAATGATCTAATAGTTAATGGCGCAAAAGTTTCAGGAAATGCTCAAATAATTTACAAAGATAGAATTGTTCACCATGGAACAATTCTATTTAATGCTAATTTGGCAAAATTAGGTCAAGTATTAAAGCCAAATCGATTAAAAATTGAGTCTAAAGGAATAAAATCAATACGTCAACGGGTAACAAATATTTTGCATGAAATCGAAGAACAAATGGAAGATTCTGAGTTTATTTCAAGACTAATCACATTTTTTGAAAATAAATATCAAACTAAAGCACAAGATGTTGAAACTTATTTTCAAGATGCGATGGCATTTCAAAAAGATTTTCAAGAAGTTCAAACCATAAGACAATCTAGAGAATGAGTTTTTGGTTCAAATCCTTATTTTAGCTATGAAAATATTGCCCGAACTAGTGGCGGAACTTTAAGAGTGCTTGCAAATATTGAGAAAAATCACATTGTTAAAATAAAGTTTGAAGGTGATTTTTTATCTCAAAGATCAGTTGAAGATATTCAAGAAATTTTAGAAAATAAGGAATTCACTAGATCAATTATAGAATCACAACTTCTACAAATTACAAATCTTGATGAATATTTTGGCGCAATTCCTCTTAATGAAATTTTGGATACAATTTTTGGAAGCTAATTATTAATGATAGTTCGTTCTAAAATTACTGTTGAAAATGAGGATATTTTTTATTTTTTAGAAGAAACTGGAAAGCAAAAAATACTATTTTTACACGGTTTTAATTCAAGCCATAATTTCATTTTTCAACTTAAAAAGAAACAAAATCGTAACTATGATATTGTTGCATTTGATTTTCCTGGTTGTGGTCAAAGCACTAATAATAATGAAATTAATGTCAAAAATTACCAGAAAATTGCTGCTAGTTTCATTAAAAAGATCAATTTAGATATCCAAATTGTAATCGGTCACTCACTTGGCGGAGCTATTGCTCTTTATATTTTAAGTGAAAATTTAGCAAAAAAAGCAGTTTTAGTCGCTCCACTCAATCCTTTTATTTTAGAGAAAAATTCGCAAAGCGAAGCTGAAAAAATAGGAAATTGACTCTTACCTCAAGACATTGAATCTGCAAAAGATAGTCTTGAACATTTAGTTTTTACTGATAAATTTAGTTATATGAAAAATTTAGCAAAAAATGCTATTAATTTTTTTGAAAATGTCACAAAAAAAAGAGAAATTTTTAAAAAGATTGTTTTTGAAGAAATCCTTAACTTGGAATGACTGAAAACCGAATTGTTACCGCTTTACCAACAAAATAATAATTATTTTTTAATTGCTGGTGTTGAAGATAATTTTGTGCCATTAGAAAGTCTTCATAAAATTTCTGGAAATTTTGACAAAAATCTTATAAAATTTGAACAAACTGGCCATGCAGTTTTCTTTGAAAGAAGTGACGAAATTAATGCTCAAATTGAAAAAATTCTAGAAATTTAAGCCTGAAATCCCTCTCTCATTTTTTCAGCAATTTCTTTTCCCGAGTTTCGCTATTTGTTGGCAAAAATTCACTTTTTATTGAATATAAATATGCAAAAATACCCGTAAATCCGGGTTTTTCAACGCAAAATCTTAATTTTTATAGTTTTGAAATTAAGCTTTTGCAAAAAAAAAAAAAATGCTTGGTCTAAAATAAAATTGTGTTATAATGATTCTTGCTTAAGAATAATTAATAAATTTGGAAATTAGAATTAAGGGGGAATTAATTATGTTTTTTATCTAAAACAATCAGAAAATGCGACTTTTCCATTATGTTTTTAAATATAATGGAATGCCTTAAATTTAACCGTTTAGAAATCTATAAATTTATGGCTTTTAATTATTGTTCTTTCAAAACTTCATATATTTTTTTAGGTTCAATGTAAATAAAAACGAGTTTTCTATTTACATTGAGTTTAAATAGTAGTTGTATTTTTTTATTAGGTTTTAAACTTAGTGTTTTTGGTTTGGTAGTTATTTTTCTTGAGTTTGCCAAAAATCTTAAAAAGTGCCCAAAATTGGACACTTTTTAAGATTGTCTCATCAAACTGGGAAATTCTAGAAATTTAAGCTTGAAATCCGGCTCTTATTTTTTCAGCAATTTCTTTTGAAGCTAATTTTTCAATAACTTTAAATGCAAATTCAGCTGAAGATGAGGCATTTCTAGCTGAAATATAATTTTTATCAACTGTAACTAAATCATTTTTTCTTGTTGGTATGCCTGAATTTGTTTCATCAGGGTATGAACTAAATTCATAATTTGGCGCTAAATTACGCTCAAAAATAGCATTTGGTGCATCGCAAATTGCAAAAACATCCTTGTTTTGGGCAAAAAATTCATTAATTAATTTGATTGCTGGCTCACAAGTTCGAAGATATTGGGCTGCAACTCCACCTGGTATAAAAATTGCATCAAAGTCATCAGATTTTCAATGATTTTTGGCCTCAATTTGAACAACACCAAATTGTCCTGTTACTATTTTGTTCTCAGGATTATAAAATTCAATTTTATCATATAAATCAGCCTTTTTTATCAAAGAAAGAAAAGTCGTAAACTCGATATCCTGAAATTTATCAAGTAAAACTACCAATAATTTTTTCATTATTACTCCTTGTTAAATTAAATAAAATAAAATAAAATTGTACCATAAAAATTTACGGTACAATTTTATTCATTAAAAATTTATCTATAAAATCTAATTAAAATAAGGTTTTAAAACTTCTGGTATTGTTCAACTACCATCAGGGTTTTGATTCTGTTCAAGTAAAATCGCGACAATTCTATCAATTGCAAGACCAGATCCGTTAATTGTGTGTGCATAAATGTTATTTTTTTCATCACGGTAGCGAATTTTTGCTCTTCTAGCTTGAAAATCACCACAATAACTAATTGATGAAACTTCACGGTATGTCTGTTCTGATGGAAGTCATGCTTCTAAATCAATAGTTTTTTTACTTGAAAATCCAAGATCACCACTACACAAAAGCACAGCGCGATAAGGAATGTTTAGTAATTTCAAGATTTTAGCAGCATCTTGAACAACATTGTCAAATTCCTTCATACCATCAGTTTCATTTGTTATTTTAACAAGTTCAACTTTGTGAAATTCATGAAGTCGGATCAATCCTCTTGTGTCTTTGCCGCCACTTCCAGCCTCAGATCGATAACATTTACTATAGCCAACAAGCGAAATTGGTTTTTCTAAGTCAATAATTTCGTCTTGGTAATAATTTGTCAAAGGAACTTCGGCTGTAGGAATTAGTCAAAGATCAGAATTTTTTAAAGAATACAAATCTTCTGAAAATTTCGGAAGTTGACCTGTTCCATATAGCGAATTTTCAAGAACTAAAGTATTTGGAACAATTTCCTGATAACCTGAATTTACATGAGTGTCAATCATAAAATTTATCAAAGCCCGAACTAATTTAGCCGCTAAATTTTTATAAATTACAAAGCGATTTCCTGAAATTTTTACAGCTCGTTTGAAATCTAAAATGTTTTTAGATTTACCAAATTCATAGTGAGGCTTGATTTTAGGATCGATTTTTTTTGGTTGCCCTCAGTGATAAATTACTTGATTATCAAGTTCAGAATTTCCAAAAGGAACTGAATCATCAGGAAGATTTGGCACTTCAAGAATTTTTCGACTAACTCACTCATCAAGTTCTTGTCACTCTGTTTCTAAATTTGCAAGTTTATATTTAATTTGACTTACTTGGTTTTTCAAATCTTCAGAGTCTTTATTTTCACGAACAAAAAGGCCTATTTGTTTGCTAGCTTTATTTTTTTGTGCTAATAATTCATCAATTTCTTGACGCAAAAAGTTACGTTTTTGGGCTTTTTCATATAAGTCGGCAATTATAGAAATATCAAAACCACGGTCTGATAATTTTTTTTCAATAAAAGATTTGTTGTTTAAAATTAAACGAATATCCATATTTTAAATTATTTTTTTTAGATTATTTTTTTAAATTGTAAAAAACATCTCTTCCAGTATATTCACTTTTTGAATATGTGTCTAAAAACTCTTCAATTACTAGAAGTCGATTATATTTGGCAATTCGGTCAGTTCTTGAAAGTGATCCTGTTTTGATTTGACCAGATGAAACTGCGATTGCAAGATCAGAAATTGTAGTATCTTCAGATTCACCAGAACGGTGTGAAATAACTGCGGTCAACCCTGATTTTTGCGCAAGTTGAATTGCATCAAGTGTTTCAGTTAGAGTTCCAATTTGATTTAATTTAATTAAAATGGAGTTAATTGCTTTTGTTTTGATAGCCTCTTTTAAAATTTTTACATTTGTAACAGTTAAATCATCACCGACAATTTGGTGTGTTTGTCCAAATCTTTTTGTAAAAGCAATAAATCCGTCTCAGTCTGATTCAGCAAAACCATCTTCGACTGAAATTATTGGATATTTATCAAAAAGTTGTCCGTAATAATCAAGCAATTCTTCTGATGTAAATTCATATTTTTGGTGATTTTCTTGATCAGCAGAAGCTGCTTTTAATTTTTTAAAGACATATTTTTGGCCATCATAAAACTCACTAGCAGCAGCATCAATTGAAATTGCAATGGCATTTTCACCATCAACAGCCGGATTAAATCCTGCTTCCTTGATTGCTTCAACTAAAAAATCAAGTGCATGCTCGTGAGAAGTTAAGTTAGGAGCAAATCCACCTTCATCTCCAACTTGAGTTCCATATCCTGATTTTTTAAGAAGTTTTGCTAAAGTGTGAAATACTTTATTTGATGCTTGTAAAGCTTTTCTAAATGTTGAAAAACCGAGTGGCATAATCATAAACTCTTGAAAATCAAGTGTATTTGAAGCATGCTCACCTCCGTTTATCACGTTAAGCATTGGAACTGGCATTAAAGTTGGGTTTGGGCCACCTAAATAACGGAAAAGTGGAAGTCTCAACTCACTTGCGGCTGCTTTTGCAACTGCTAAAGAAACACCTAAAATAGCATTTGCACCAAGTCTTTCTTTATTTGGAGTTCCGTCTAAATCGATCATTTTTTGATCAATAAGTCTTTGATTTTTAACACAAAGACCGATAATTTCAGGACCAATAATATTATTTACATTATTAACTGCGGTCATTACACCTTTTTGACCGAATCAGTTATAAGCATATTCTGTATTTGAATCACGTAATTCAAGCGCTTCTCTTGATCCAGTTGAAGCTCCTGATGGAACAATTGCAGACCCAAAACCGCCCGCTTGCGTGTGAACCTCAACTTGAATTGTTGGATTTCCCCGTGAATCAAGAATTTCTCTTGCAAAAATTCTTGTAATTTTTGACATAAAACACCTCGAATTTGTATATATAGTTTAAATTTATTGAATGTATTATTTGTAAGTAAAAATCAAAAATAATAACATGCTAAAAATTATATCACAAACTATGAATTTAACAAATTCTTAAATAGTAATTTTTGCTTATTATTTTAGTGTTAATTTAATAACTTTTGGATTTTAGTTTTATTAGGTTTTTGAGCCAAAAAAGTTCCTACAACAATTACATCAGCTCCTGATTCAAAGACTTTTTTTGCATTGTAATCTTTAATTCCACCGTCAACTTGGATTAAAATGTTGTAATTTGACTCACGAATTATTTTTGATAAGTTGCTAATTTTTTGATATGTTTCTTGGATAAAATCCTGCCCGCCTTTTCCAGGTTCAACTGACATTACCAAAATCAGATCTATTTTGGGTAATAAGTCTAAAATTTCTTCTATATTTGTAGAAGGTTTTATTGCAAGTCCTATTTTAATTTTTTCAGAGTATTTTAAAATTATGCTATGAATTTCGTCATAATTTTTACTTTCAAAATGAATTGTGACAAAATCAACATAGCCAATTAGTTCTTCAATTTGACTTTCAGGATCAACCGACATTAAATGAGCATCAGAAATAAACTTTTTTGATTTAGTGACAATTTTTTTAATTTCTAAAAGAGAAATCGCTGTATTTTCAACAAATTTTCCGTCCATAAAATCAAAATGGAATCATTTTATTCCAAGATTCAAAAAAGTTCTAACTAATTTTAGACGGTTATTTTTGCTAACATTCAAAAGTGAGGGACTAATAATCTTTTTTTTCATATTTTTCTAAAAGATAGAGATAATTTTTATACCTAGTTTTTGAAATTATGCCGTCTTTTACAGCATTTTTTACTGCACAATTTTCTATTTGCTCATGGAAATGAAAGCATGTTCTAAATTTGCATTTAGGCAAAAATTGGCGAAAAATTTCAAATGAGCTTTTAATTTGATCTTTGGGAATTTCATCATAATTAAAACTAGAAAATCCAGGCGTATCTACTATCTGAAAGTCTCCTTTTCTTATAATTTGGACAACTCGTGTTGTGTGTTTTCCGCGATTTAATGAAAAAGAAATTTCCTGAACCTCAAATTGTGTCCCAAACAAATTATTAATAAAACTTGTTTTTCCTACACCACTTTGTCCAATGACAAAATTGAGTTTATTTTTAAGTTTTTCTTGCAAATCGCTAGGAATTTTTTTTTCATTATTATTAATAAAAAAAATAGAATATCCCATTTTTTGATAATCAAGCAACAAATTTTTATAATTTGGTTCAAGATCAACTTTGGTAACTATCAAAATTGGACTGATATTTTTAAATTCAATCATTAACAAAAAAGTGTCAAGTAATAAAGGCGAAAAATTAGGCTCTTTTAGGGAAACAAAAATAAGTGCCTGGTCTATATTAGCAACTTTTGGACGTTTTAGTCAGTTTTTTCTTGGAAGAATTTCTTTAACAAATCCAGTAGGGTCAAACTCAACAAAATCTCCAACTAAAGGAGATATTTGTTTTTGTCTAAGTGATCCAGATCCTCTCAAAAGTGGATAGAGTTTTTGGGTTGATTGTTCAAAAACATCATAAAAACCCGCTATAACTCTAACAATTTGTCCCTTCATCTACAGCTCTTTTATTTCTGTTATTATAATTTTTTCAATTTCATCGACACATTGTTCTAAATTGTCATTTACAACTTGAAACTTGAATAAATCCTTAATTTTAATTTCAGATTCAGCCTTTTTAAGTCGAAGATCGATTTGATTTGACGTCTCTGTGAGTCTATTTTCAATTCTATTTTTTAGAACTTCAAGTGAGGGAGGTAAAATAAAAATGGTTAAAATTTTATCTAATTGGTTATTTTTCTTATAGTTTTCAATAATATTTTTAGCACCATTTGTGTCAATTTCTAATAAGGGAATGAAATTTTGATCCTGAATATATTGAATTTGTGACTCTAGAGTTCCATAATAGTTATCAAGATGACAACTTCACTCAATAAATTCATTATTTTTGATTTTTTCTTTAAAAGTTTCGTGGTCTAAAAAAAAATAACTCACTCCGTCAATTTCATTAGCGCGCTTTTGCCTGGTTGTTGCAGAAATTGCAAGTTTTATAGGCAATTTGTTGTTTTTTAATAAAATTGACTCGATTGTCCCTTTGCCAACACCTGAAGGACCGGAAATTACAATTAGTTTATTCATCTTTTGCTTCATTATTAAATCTTAGGAAAAAAACAGTATTTTTAGCATATTTTTTTGTTTTTTCAATTGAAAAAAATTTGGGAATTAATTTAGAACCTAAATTAGTTTTGTAAATTATAATTCCAGATTCTTCTAATAAATTATTTTTTGCAATTTTTAAAAAACATTTCTTGGTAATTTTTTCTTCAGCATGTGGCGGATCCAAAAAAATAAAGTCAAACTTTTGTCCGGTAAGATCGTTAAGCAAAAATATTGCGTTTTTATTAAATATTTCGTATTTTTTTACGTTATATTTTTTACAAAAATCAACAATATTTTGGTATGCCTGCTGATTTAATTCTGAAGCTACAACTTTTTTCGCCCCACGCGAAGAAGCTTCAAGACCGATTACACCTGTTCCGGCAAACAAATCTAAAACTTTTGAATTTGGAATTTCAAATTGTAACTGTGAAAAAATCGACTCACGACAACGATCAGACATAGGCCTAACTACTGAAAATTCAGGATTTTTTATTACAGCACGCCTATAATTACCAGAAATTATTCTAATCATAAATATTTATAAAATTATACCAAAAATTTAAAAAATAATATATGAATTTTTTTTTAAAAACATCTTTAAAATTTCAAAAATAGAATAAACATGGTCAAAATTGATTTTTTCTAAATATTCATCAAGCGAAAAATTGGCTCAATACAAAATTTCCAATTCCTTAACATTAAATCTAAAAAAAGGTTTTAAAGTACGGTGATAAATGCATTCCATTCCGCCATAAAAATCAAAATTTACAAGCCTTTTGTTGGTTTTGCAAACTTTACAACTAGTTAAATTGCTAATTCAGCCGTTAATTTTAATTCAGTTGATAATTACATAAACTATTATTGCGCTTACATTTTTGTCGTTTATTTTGGAAAAGGCACTTTCAAAAATATTGAAAATTTTAGGATCATAGTTATTTTCATAACTAAATTGATAAATTACTTTTCAAAACTTATAAATATTTTTGTTAGTTAAATCTAAACGAACAAGACATTCACCTTTTTTTAGTTTAGATAATTTATTAGGATTTTTGGCCAAAAAAATCTCAAACTCACCAAGGCAGCCGGGATTTAATATATAAATATTTTTACTAGTTGGACGACGTACACCGAGGGCTACCATCTTAAGAATCCCGAAATTTGTTACTAATTTAACTATTAAATCAAAGTCCCTAAAGTCAAATCTTTCAACAACTATCCCTTTAATGATTTTTTCTGCCATTTTTTCATTAAAACCTATTATATGGTATTTAGGTTTGAAGATCTAAAATTAGTTAATTGTATCAAAATGAATTTCTAAAATTTTTTGATTATAAATATAATTATACCACAAATTATTTTTTTTATTTGATTTGTCATTTTTTTTATTCATTTTTTTTGATAATGCTTCAAAATTTGCAATTACTGAAATGGTTTAGCTTAAAAATTAGTCTTTTTTATGCTATAATTTGGTTAACAAAACTTAATAAAAATGTATAATATTTGAATTTAAGTTTGTAAAAATCAAAGCGGTTTGATTTATGAAAAAGCTTAGTAAACTTATTTTTTCTAATCTGTTTTTTGGGTCATTATCAATAATTTTATTTTCAGCATGCAATGTAAACGGCGATAAATTTGACTCTAAAGAACAAATTAGTCCTAAAATTCATGCAAAAATTGAAAACCAACAGCAAACCAGTCTTGATGATGTCGATTGGAAAAACATTAACTTTGAATATGACAGCAAAAAATACAATTTGCAAAAATTGACTTTAAATAAAAATTTTGAACAAAATTCGTTAACAGTTAATGTTTTGCTTGTTGATACTAAAAAGCAACTTTCAATACCAAAAGAGTTTGTTTTTACTTCGTTTTTAAAAGTAAAAGACAAAAAATCAGAACCAAATTTAGATAAAGTTCAAAAACAAGTCAAAGAAGAAGAGCCAAAAAAAGTTGAAAAAAGCCCTAGTCCTCATCCTAATTTTTCTAAAACTAAAATACAGAAAATTTTAAAACTGCCTAGCTCTAATAAACCTGAAATTACGAGAATTATTAAGCCTCAAGAAAAACCAAAATCACAAATTATTAATAATTATGACCCAAAAATCAATAATGTTCCAACCAATAATTCCCCTATTAATAAAGTAAATTCGAGTCAATTTGAAAGTGTAAATTACAATACAAAAGCTTATAATCCACTTTTTGAAGCAACTCCAAAGTTAAAATATACAAATAAAATTTACAGCGAATCACAAAATCCTGAATATTTTAAAGATGATCATTATTTTGACCAAGATTTTTTACTAAATCATTCAGTAACGCAAATTATTCAAAATACACCAAAATATCAAACTGGAGTGCATAATTTATACACTTTTTTGTACAATGGCGATAATAATCAGCCAATTAATTTTCTTGATCCAAATGATTCAAATAGAAATAAAAGATTCTGAGAATTAGCAAAAAATATCGGTCATTACGGCGATTTTGGCAAAAACAACGATGAAAAATTAATGTTTTATAATCGTGGTATTTCCTATAATGGAATGACTGAACAAGTATATCTTCCAAAGTTTTCTGGAACTGAATCTTCTGGGGCGCTAATTAATTCTGAAAATCTGACAGAAATTGTTAAGAAAAATCCTTTTGGTTTTTTGCCGTCTAATTTAAGTCAATTATTTTATTACATGAAAATCAATGAAATTGGCAAAATTTTTAAAATTGCTAATTTAAAAAAAGTTAGTGCTAATTTTGATGACAAAAAAGGTGAAATTAGTATTTTGCTTGAAGACACTCACGGAAAAAAACAAATTTGAAAATCAAATCCAACTAATTCTAATTTAAAAAAAGATATTGACTATGAAAAGTTCATTTATGATCGTTCATTTAGTCTTGGAATTTATGGATTTAAATATTATCAAGATCAATTTTTTGGAAATAGATACGGCACTGAAGCTTTTAAAGAATATGGTACCGCCTGAGTTTTAGATAGAATAACAAACAATGACGCTAATTCTGATAGTTATGAACTTTTAGTTGGAACAAACATTCATGTTTGGAATATGCCACAAATTTTTGACAAAAGCATGTATTTTTTTGATGTTGACAGCAAAAGTGAAAAATCAAAAAAATGAAATGCTGGCTTTGTTAACCAAAAATATGAATTTGTTTCTGAGGAAGATGCAAAAAAAGGCAATAAACCAAAGCCTTTTTTTACTGCGGCGCGTTCAGACCATTTAATTTCAGGCAATAAATACGAAAATACATACCCAAAAATTAAAGAATATCCTGTTTTTGATGCTTATGATAGCTATTTAAGCGCTCCATATTACACACCGCGCTACAAAGTTGAGGGAATAATGGGTCATGATGTCGATGTTGGCTATAAATATTTAGACAATTATAATGAAATCACCCGAGTTGGAACAACCAAAAACGGCGGTTCAGACTTTGTTATTTTAAGACTGAAAATTAAAAAAACTGATTTAGAACATGTTTTACCTGAATTAAAAAAAGCGATTGATTCTGGTACTGAAAAAGACTGACATATCGGTCTAGGTCGAAATGAAAAATTTAGTCCAATAAAAACACAATTTTATGGCGGATATCCGGTTGCTACTAGCGACAATGAAAATGGTGACTGGGAAAAGGGTGTAAATTTTAAATCTAATAAATCAACAGGCGGAATAATCAACACCCGATCACGTGTAATTAAAGATAGTCTTTTTCATGGTCTTTGAGTTCCTTATAATGATGCTGAAAATAAAGACTGAAATGCTAAACATGAAAAGTGAAAAAACTATCAAAAGCCGTTTCTTTCCAATTTAAAACACGGAATGCTAAAAAAGGTTTTAAATCAGCATTCAAATTTATATACAAAAGTAAATTCTGAAAATAAATTAGACGCTCTTGGTCCTGGATCTTCAGGATCGATGGCTATTGATTCAAGTTTTAATTTAATTGGTATAAATTATTCCTATTCGACTGACCCAGAAAGTAACACTTTTTCAAATGCAATTTCGTTAATGGAGGGTCAGTCTACTTATCTTGATGGATTTAACGGTAATATTCGCGAAGATTTTAAGAAAAAATTACAAAAAGATGGCTTATATACAATTAAGATTAATCCAAAACCCTAAAAATTATCTTAGCTAATTTTTAGGTTTAGGAGTTTTTGGGCATTTTTTAGACATTTTATTTTGCATTTTTGACAAGATTCGCGGGTAATTTGGCAAATTTGGTCTAGTATTTTGAGCAAAAACACTGAATTTTAAATCTGACCATCACGAAAGAAAAAATACAACTACTATTTAAACTCAATGTAAATAGAAAACTCGTTTTTACTTACATTGAGCCTAAAAAAATATATGAAGTTTTGAAAGAACAATAATAAAAAGCCTTAATTTGTAGATTTCTAAACAGTCAAATTTAAGGCATTCCATCATATTTAAAAATATAATGGATAATGAGCATTTTCTGATTTTTTATGGCAAAAACATAACTAATTCCTCCTTAATTCAATATCAAAATTTATTAATTATTCTTAAGTGATTATTATTATAACATAATTTTTTCTTAGACCAAGCATTTTTTTTCGCTTATGGTTAATTTTAAAATAATAAAAATTAAGATTTTAGGGCAAAAACACGGGTTTACTGGTATTTTTATGTATTTGTATTCAATAAAAAGTGAATTTTTTCCATCAAACTGGGAAACTCAGGGTTAGACGGTTGAATCTAGTTTTTGATAAATTTTTAGTATTATAATAAAATTTTTTGTCAATAAAACTCTTTGCATTTTTGCTAATTTGGGTTAAAATGATACTTTTTTTAAAAAATTTTAGTAAAAAAGTGCTATTTTTTATGTTTTAAATAAATTCAAATTCATAATATTAAATGAATTTTTTAAAAAATAATTTTAAAAATGGTATAATTTGTAAATTAAAAATTTATTTTGGAGAAAACATGGAAAAAAACAAGAAAAAACTTGATCATTTAAACGAATTACAATACAAAGTTACACAAGAAAATTTTACAGAACCACCTTTTGATAATCTTTATAACGATAATTACGAAGAAGGTGTTTATGTTGATATTATCGACGGAACTCCACTTTTTTTGTCTTCAACTAAATATAATTCAGGATCTGGTTGACCATCCTTTTGAAAACCTTTAAACGAGGACTCAGTTGTTGAAGTTCTTGATTTTAGCCACTCAATGACTAGAGTTGAAGTTCGCTCAAAGAATGCAGATTCCCATTTAGGTCATGTTTTTAATGATGGACCTAAAGAACAAGGAGGAAGACGTTATTGTATTAATTCAGCTGCCCTTAAATTTATTCCTAAAAATGAATTAAAAAGCAATAATTTAGAGCATCTTTTAAAATACTTTGACTAAATTTTATTTAAAACAAAAATAAGAAAAAGTATTACTTTTAATAATTAATATTGTAAAATTTTAAATTATGAAATTACTAAGAAAATCAAAATTAAACTTTTTATTTTTTTCAGTAATTTTTTTATTTTTATCAAGTTGTTCAGTTGAGTCAAATTTACCTGATAAAATAAGTAAAGATATTAATGATCCACAAGAAATTGCTCCACCACCTAAACAAGAGCAACCATCTCGACCATCAAATCCAGGTCAAAACCCTTCAACTCCAAGTCAAAATCCTTCAACTCCAGGTCAAAATCCATCAAATCCTGGAATTAATACAGAAACCCAAATTGATAAGGATAAAACTCAAGAAGAAAAAAAGAATCCGGCCATTAGTCAAAAACCTGATTTGCCACCCACTGTTATACAAAACCCTGATGTGATTAAAGAAAAACCGGGCATAATTAAAATAACAGATGATAAAAAAGGTTTAGAACAGCCCAAAATTCCATCTTTTACACCACAAAAACCAAGTGATGAAGAAGAAATTGTTCCCGAACCTTTTGACCCAAAAAAGGAAGAAAAAGAAACTGATGTCCAATTAGCTCAATTAAAAGGTTATCTTTCAACTTTGCCTAGTTCATTTCGCATTACAAAAAGCATGCAAGATTTATACCCCCTAACAATAATTGGTAAAGGTAACAGCGATGAATATAAAAATTTTTCTTATGTAAATTTTATTGACCCAATCCAAGATTTGAACGATAAGTATTCTGTTAAATTAGATTTTTCTAACGCTGTTGTTGCTTCCACAAGCACATCAAACCAACAAAAACCTATAAATAACGTGCTTTTAGTTTTGTATCTTAAAGATAATGACTCAATTAAATCGTCAAAAATGGTCAGTCTTTTTTATAAACAAGAAGAGGCATCGAAAATAAATTTAATTCCAAAGGAATTACCTCAAGATTTTAAAAACATTTTTCCATCATTTTTAGCTTTTTCCTTGCTAAACTCCAACAATGATGTCATTTCCAACCCATTTTTTAATCAAATTGGTTATGTTTTAAATGATCGAAATTTTGGGGTCGGACTTAAAGATACTTTTGCCGAATTTAGCCCTGAAATTAGCGATAATGAAAAGGAAAAATATGGATTTGATGTTGTTAGTACTCAACCTGATGATGAAAATGGTAAATTAAGACTTAATTTACAAATTTGAAAAATAGACAAAGATACTGAGATAAAAACGTTTTTACCAAATAATAAAAGTCTTGAATTTTCAGGTTTAGCTAAAAATTCAGACAATATTTACAAATTTGAATTATTAAAAAAAGATTTAGAAATTGCTGCTTTAAAAAATGATGTTAAAAAAACGTTATTAGAAAAAGATTTAAAATCCGACTTTATTAAACATTCATTTTTAAAGCATTTATTAGATCACTTATATATAAGAGTTGATGCTGAAATTAATAATAAGTGGATTAAATTATCTGAAGTTCAACATGATAAATGATTGTTTTTCCCGCAAATTCAACGTGGAAATTTAATTACCAAACAATTAATAGATAGCTTGACTTTAGAAAGAAATGGTAAAAAAATAACTTGAATCTTAAATTTAAAAACAGTTTTACTAAATAACAATCAAATTTTGACCCCTAATGGTGAATTTTTGCATGGTAAGGAAAAAATTCACAAAATTAGTGGTGTTCTTGAAATTAATTAAAAAAATTTCAAGCAAATTTTTTTAATTAATTATTTTTTCTAGTGGTACAATTTAATACAATTTTGAAAATTAAAGGCCAAAATTATGAAAACTAAATCAAAAAACACACTTACAGAACGACAATTTATTTTTTATGGGCTAAATTATGTTGTAGGATTTGGCTTTATCGCCACTATTTCGAGAGTAATTAATCAAGGAATTTGGGGTGTTTTTGTCTTTATTCTGACATCTTTAATTACTTTAGCAGTTATTTTTGCTTTTGCTCGAGCTGGGCAAAAATACCAAAATGAAGTTGGTGGTTCATATGCATATGCTAAAAAAACCTTTAAAAATGGACTTGTTTTTTTCTCAGGTTGAAATCAAGTAGCCCGAATTATGCTTTTTTCGGCAACAAGTCCGCTATTTTTTTCAACTCTACTAACACAATTTGATCCTGATCGCCAATGAGTTTATGTTTCAATCTCATTAGTAGTTTATATAATTTTAATTCTTGCTGGTAGTTTTGGGTTTAAACTCTCAAAACAAATAATTTTAGTTACTGCTATTTTTAAATGGGCAACACTTCTTATTGGTTTTGGTTTAATTATTTATTTAATTATTCAATCAAATACATATGGACATACCTTTAGCCAAATCGAACCTTTTAGTGTTACATTATTTGCTAGTACAATTTTATCATTTATTTATTCTTATGGTGGTTTTGAGTCATTAGCGACAATTTCACAAAGTGTCGAAACAAAACGATTTAAAAAAGTAATAATTCTAATGTTTCTTATAGTAATTTCTTCCTATTTTTTATTTTATATAATTTTTATAGGACTTGGTAAAGAATATCTTTCAAACTTTGGACTTGAACAAGTCTACAAAACTCTTTGAGGTACCACAGGAGTATCGCTTTTTACAATCGGATTATTCTTTAATCGAATGTCAGCAACAATGGGATCAGTTCAACCTTATGCAAGATATATTGCTCCACTTGCTGATGACGGTTTTTTACCTTCCATTTTTGCCAAAAAAAATAAACACAACGAATACCATCATGCTATTTATCTTTCAGTTTCGCTGGCAATTACTTCAAGTATAATTTTTACAATTATTCCTAGAATTGCCGGTGTTACAGACACCTTTGGTACAATTTTAAAGGCAGGAAATATCTCCTTTTTAATTCAGTATTTTCTCACACTTTTTACAGTTTTAATTTGAAAATGACGAAAAAACGAGCAAATACCAATTTGAGAAATTGTAATTTACATTTTAGGTATGGTTGTTATTTTATTTACCCTTATTGTTTCTCAGTTACCTTTTATTAGTTCTGAAGAAGTAACTTTTGAGCAGTTTATACCTTTAATAAGTTACGTTGCTGCAATGTTAATTGGATATATCGTTAAATTTTTAAATTCTTGACTAAAAAAGAAAAAATTGAGAAAAGTAGTTAGTTAATATTGTTTTAAAATCCATCAAAACATAAAAAAAGCTATGAATTCATAGCTTTTTTTATGTTTTAGTTTGCTATAAATTCAAAAATTTCGAGAAAAATAAAGACAATAAGTTAAGCTAAATTTAAGTTTATTGACTAAAAAAGCTAAAATTTTAACTTAAAAAGTAAAATTATGAAATTTTTAAACTACTTTTTTAGTTTAAAACACTAACAAAAATCATAAAAAAATACAACTATTATTTAAACTCAATGCAAATAGAAAGCTCATTTTTATTTATGATGAGCCTAAAAAAACATATGAAGTTTTGAAAGAACAATAATTCAAAGCCTTAAATTTATAGATTTCTAAACGGGTGAATTTAAGGCATTCCATCATATTTAAAAACATAATGGAAAATTCGCGCTATTTGATTTTTTTCATGCAAAAAAACATAATTAATCCCCCTAATTCAATATCAAAATTTATTAATTCATTCTTAGTGAGGTTTATTATAACATAATTTTTTCTTAGACCAAACATTTTTTTTTTTTTTTTTGCAAAAGCTTAGATTTAAAATAATAAAAATTAAGGTTTTGCCTCAAAAAACATGGATTTGACGGTATTTTTGCATATTTATACTCAGTAAAAAGTGAATTTTTGCATCAAACTGGGAAAGCTCAGGAAAAAAATAAAAACAATAAGTTAAGCCAGATTTAGGTTTATTTACTAAAAAAGGACAATAAAAAAACTTTTTAGCTAAAAAGTTTTTTTTAACGTTTTCTTGGTCTTTTTTCTTAATTTATAGCAGAAGGAGGACGTATGAATAAAAAATTAATCCATTATGCAATCAAATATAAAGGGGATTATTTTTCAATCCAAAAGGCAATTCAACAAAATGAAGAGGTAAGTGATGAGCAAATAGAAAAAATTGAACAATTAATTAATTCAGGGGAGGTTAGGGCAATTACAATTACAGATAAAAATTACCCTGAATCCTTACGGATTCTTAAAAACCCACCATATGTGATATTTTATAGTGGCAATATCGAATTTTTAAACGACCTACAGCCAAAAGCTTCGCTAATTGGTGAAAATTACATCCCCCAGGTTCAAAATTTTTTTAATCGTTCACTTGATCAAATAATAAAAAGACACGTTTTAGTAACAAATGCATATAAAGGAGTGGAACAAAAAGTAATGGAATTTTTCCGTTTACATGAAATACCAATTATTGGCGTTTCAGTAAATGGTGTTGAAAATCCTTGAATGTTTGAAAATTTTAAAGACTACGATAAATTATTGATAATTTCTGAATACCCTAAGGGGGTTAACATTAATAAAAAACGGCTAATCCAACGGAATCGATTAGTTGCTGCCCTTAGTAATTTTTTAGTGATTTATTCACTCAGACAAAAAGGTGGATCACAAAATTTAGTTAATTATTTTCTTGATCTTGGTAAGGAAATTTATTGCTTTTATGATGATAATTATGAAAATCTAATTGATTTTAAAGGTTCTTTTGACTTAATCTATCAAGGAGCAAATTGGATAACTGAAATTAAAGATGTGCATTACAAAATAGGAATGGGTGAAGAATAATGTATTTTTTAAGTTTATTTCAAGACACAAAAGTTGGAGGCGAGTTATCAACTCTTGCAACTACGTTGCAAAATTGAATAAAATATCTGACTCAAATAGGAATGCCTGTTGTTGGCGGAATTTTAGTTGCAGCAATTGTCTTTTTTGCAACAATGCTTTCAATTTCCCACGATGTTGAAAAGCGTGATAAGTGAAAAAAAGCATTAATTTGGTCTTCAATTGGATTTGTGATCATTCTAGTTGCTCTTGGATTATCAACAGTAATAATTTCTGTTGCAAGTTCAGCCGCAACTGGCGGAGTTAAAGGGTAATGTTTGGTTGACTTTTTAGTGGTTTAATCAATATTATTACTTACCCATTTTTTGTTTTAGGATGGTATTTACTTGTTTATTTACCTTTTTCAGTTATTGCCTTTTTTAATTATATTTTCGAAAAAATTGGCATAAACATTATTGTCCATGCAATTTTTCATAGGCAAACTTTTTCGTTCGAAAGTCTTCCAATCGGTTTTTGAATTTTTGCAATTGCCTCGATTTCAATGGGCTTTATTGTTCTTATTTTGCGATATGTTAAATTTTTAATTTTTCGCCGAAATTCTGCAGACAGTGAAATTGCGGCAATGTCGAAAGTTAGTGTTGGCTCGTTTATTTTTATTTTTACTTTTCCGGTTATTTTTTTTACTTTACTAATTGGAATTCAGTCAACCTTAACAATAATAAATAATTATATTAGTGGTGACCAAAATTTAATTGATTTAATGTTAAGATCGGCATCAAACAAAATTCCTGACAGCGAAATTCAAACAATTAGCCAAGATTTTAGTGTTCCATCTTATTCAACTTTTACGACAATGGAATCTGGCGAGGCGATAATTTTAATTATAACACTTTCGGCATCTTCAATTGTTGTTGCCTATATTTTAGGAATTAGTTTTATTTCACTTTTCACTGCATCAGCGCAACTTTTTATGAATTTTATAACCATGCCACTTTGAGCAGTAAGTAGCATTTGGGACGATGGTCGAAAACTAAAAAGTTGAACAAGAACATTTTTTGGCCAATTTGCGGTAATTATTATTTACCAAGTCAGTTTTAATTTGTTCTTAATTTGAGTAGCTTCGACCTATAAAATTGCAGATTCGATTGATTTTGAAGGTGCAAAAGGGATATTTATCTTCCGTTTTTTGCTAAAAATATCTTTTATAATCGGGGGCGGGCTGGCAATTTCTACCTTTACTCGCCAAATTGCCGCTAATTATGGACAGGCCGGAGCCGTTGAACACCACCAAAGATTGGCTTCCTCTACTCTAAAAGTTGGAGGGGTTGCGCTTGCTGGAGCAGCTGGGACAATGTTTAAATTAAATCAAAATAATCACAAAAATGCTACTGATTTAACAGGACTACCTTCAAAGTGAAATCAAAAAAAGCCTTTTGATATTGTTGATAATTCAATTCTTCCAAACCAAAAGCAAAGTCCTTGAAGAAATGCAATGGACCTAGTCGGAATCGGGGCTGGAATTGCTTTTGCTGCATATAAGGCTAGACCTTTGATTAAAAAGTGAAGCAATTACAGAGCTAATCGGGCTTTAAATGGTGAACAAACAGGATTAAAAAATTTTTTTAGCAAAAAAATTAATAATTTGTTCTCGAAATTTAAAAGAGCCGATTCAAGTCAAATTTTAGAGAAAAAGGCAAAAAATACTCGCTCAAGTGTTGAAAAAACATCAGAAAATTCATCATCTCAAAATAAAATCGACGAAGCAGCAAACATAAATCAAAACAATTCATTATTGACTGAAAAAAGCCCGACTTCTGATGATAAATTAGAACAAACTGATTCATTAAGTCAATCTAAAAATGAATCTAGTGAAGAAAAACAGCAAAAATTGGAAAAAAATGATGTTGAAATTACACCAAATTCAGATCAACAAGATAATTCTGAAAATAAATCTGATGAAAAACAGCAAACTGAAAATCCAGAAATAGTAGAAAAAGCTGCAAAAAAGAAAGGTTTTTGAGCTAGATTTTGAGGTGAGTGACCTGCAGAAGAAACTAAAAAAACACGAAGAAAATCTTCTAAAACAAAAGATACAACCTCTGAAAAAGAGGTTAAAAAAGTTAAAAAAGCAGTAAAAAAGAAAGAAACTAAAGCAGAAAAAGCAAGTGAATCTAAAGAAAAAAAGGTAAAAATTGAAAAAGCTGATTCAAAATTAGATGAAAAAACTAGCGACACAAAAGAAAAGGCAAAAAAATAAAAACTAGTGAAAAAAGTAGTAACACACCTGCAACATCAGACGAAAATGTAAAAACCATTGAAAAAGCAGGCCCACAAGTTGAACAAAATGATGAAAAAATTGACAATTTAGCACCCAAAAAACACGAACTAGAAGTAAAAAAGCCGAAATTAATGTTGAGAGTCAAGACCAAAATAATACTGAAATAGTCTTAAATTCTGAATTAAAAACTGCTGAATCTAACCAAAATTTCAACCCAGTTAAAGATGAGTTAAACCAAAATATGACTAAAAAAGATGAACAAATTGAGGTGCAATCAGATAAACCAAACACTAATAGCGCTGAAAAACAAGAAAAAAATAACTAAAACAATTAATACAAACATTTTGTATTTTGGACAGGGAAATTATGAAATTACAAAATAAACGAATTAAAAACGTTCAAATCCAAATTTTTCGACACATTACGCTAATTGACATTCCGATAATTATCGTTTTGTTTTTAGTTTCTGCCTCTATTGGTTTTGCGCTGCCTGAAAATTTATTTATTTTGGTAAAAATGTTGATTTCTACGGCATTTTTTTTAGTTTGAACAGTTCCATTAGTAAAATACTACAAAAATTGGGGACTAAAAGGTTATAAAATTATCTGGTATATCGCTCTTTATTTTGCAAGACCTAAAGTTTATAGTAAAATTTCCTCTACAAGTGCAAATACACGAAATTTATTACCATATAGCCGCACTAAACAGGATTTTATTAAAATTTCTGGCGGATTTATAGCTGGAATTGAAATTTTTGGTCAAGATATTTTCAGCATTGGAAGTCAAAAAATTGAGCAAATTCTTGAACAATTTACAACAAGTCTTAATGCTATTAATAGTAGAATTTCGATTGTAAAAATTGCTCATCCTAATGATTTAACAAAAAATAAACTATTTTTTTTACAAAATCAGGATGAATGCAAAGCTAATTTGAACGAGAATTTTTGTCAGTTTTACAAAAATGATATTGCAAATTTTGACACTTATCTGCATCATCGTTATTTTATTATTATTTATGAAAAAAATGATGTTAGTTTGCTTCAGCAACTTAATTTGCTCAGATCGAATATTTCATCAACAGGTTTTCGGGCTAAAACTTGCACACTTAGAGATTTGCTTGATTTAAATTTGAAAATAATCAATTTTAGTGATTTTTTAAGTGACCAGGAATATAAAAAAATTCAAGAAGGGGATGATATTAGCAAATATTTGGCACAAGACCGAATTGAGTGACATCCAGAATATTTTAAAATTAATGACATTTATTTTTCAGTTCAAACAATTAATGAATATCCTTTTAATCTTCCTCTTGGATGAGCAGCCCAGCTTTTTTCAACAAATAGCAGCGTTGTTTGACATTTAAATCGACTAACAAGTGCCGAAAAAGAAACAAGTTTTAACCGAGGTGCAAAAAATTTAGAATCCAATTTGAATGACCAAAAAAACGTTGTCCAAAAATCTAAAACTGCTACAGAACGAGCAGCTCTTGAAGAAATAATTAATATTGCTGGTTCTTCAAATGAAGAAATATTTTATTCGACGTTCATTTTTTTGAATTGAGGGGAGACTAAATCTCAACTTAAAGAAATTGAAAGTAAAAATCGAAATAATCTAAGAAACATTGGTGGAACAATAAATCCACTAAAATACCGTCAATTGCAAGGTTTTGCTTCACTTTTTTTCCGTTTTAGCAACTTTTTAAAGGAAGAAATTGAAATGCAGGCAAGTAATGTTGCTTTTGGAATTCCTTTTACATCGCGAAATTTTAATGACGGAAATTATAATATAATTGGAATTAGTAAAACTGATTATACTCCTATTTTTTTCGATCTTTTTTTGCAAAATCAAGATCGAAAAAATTCAAACTGTTTTATTTTAGGAACTTCTGGCGCTGGTAAGTCGACACTGACAAAAAAATTGCTAACTTATAATAAAGCTGTCGGAAATTCAGTGATTATTTTAGATCCACAAAACGAATATTGGAAAATCGGTGAAGAACTAAAAGCAAATACAATTAATTTTGCCAGTGGATCATCGACAATTTTTAACCCTTTACAAATTCAAAAAGTTTTTAATCCTCAGTCAAAAATTATTGATGAAAGTATTTATAACAACGCAGAAACTATTTCACTTCACCTACAAAATTTAGAGCGGTTTTTTGGCATTTTACTTCCAAATTTAGATCACAAAATGTTAATGTCAATCATTGAATGTGTCAATGAAATTTATAAAAATAAGAACTTTTACACACTTTTTAATGATATTAGCCTTCTTGAGCCCGGTGAATTTCCAACTATTGATGACTTAATCGCTAACTACAAATTAATGGATTTTTCCTACATTAGTCAGCATGAAAAAATGATTGTCTCATCAACTTTGGAATACGAATTTAGTAAATACGGTAAACTTAATCGACTTTTTAATGGCCAAAATTCCAACTTTGATATTCAAAATGGTCTTGTAATTTTTAATGTTTCAACATTGATGCATCTTGAAAAACGTATTTACCAAGCAGCATTTTTTTTAATTCTGTCTTTTATAGAAGGAAAAATTGCTACAAATTTTTACAAAAATAAAAAAATTACCTTAATTGTCGACGAGGCGCACCGATTTATTGATGAATCAAACACAATCGCGCTAGATTTTTTGTTTAAAATTGCTAAAACTATTCGTAAATACAACGGTGGCTTGATAATAACAACACAAAATCCCGGCGATTTTGCAATTAGCGGAGAAGCTGCCCGAAAAAGTGAAGCAATTATTGAAAACTGCCAGTATGCTTTCTTTTTTAATTTAAAAAGTAACGATATAAATAAAGTAGACAAACTTTTTTCATCTTCAGGTGGACTTACTGATGAAGAAAAAAAATTTATTGCACTAGCCCAAATAGGTGAGTTTATTTTTTCTGCAAATCTAAATGATCGATATATTTGTTCAGGCTATTTTAACAATGCAGAAAAAAAATTATTTTTCGATAAAGGCGATAAACTAATTAACAAAGGAGATTAATGATCAAAAAAGTACCATTTTTTTTAATTTCTGGCCTTATTCCTGTGCTTTTTTTGTCAGCAGGTTACCAAAACACAGCTTATTTTAAGTTAAATAATTATGATAATTATGAAATAAAGTCTGAGTTTGCAAATTTTAGTGCTCAATTTGACTTAGAAATTGAAAGACAACCTGATTCATTTAGTTTTGAGTGAATAAAAGATAAAAACATTGACTCAAAAAGTGAAATAAGAAAACTAAATTCATATTGATTTGACCGAACAATCAAAGAAAAATTTTACAAACCAGGGTCAAAACCTGAAATAAGAGATGAAAATTTAGCACCTGAATATTGCAGTCAACTTGAAAGCTGTCGAAATTGACAATTTTATTTAAGCGAATCCAAATTCAGAGATTGAAAACAAGAAACAATTTTTAGCATTTATGGCGAATATGATAAGTCAATTTTTGATCGAAATTCATTATCAATTTCATCAAAAAAACATAATAAAATCAACATTTCAAACATTTTAAATGAATATGCCAAAAATAAAATTGGCGAACTTGAAAGGAATTTTAATCTTAAAAATATAAAAATAAGCCATTTAATTTACAGTGTGGGATTTGAATTACAAAGAGATAAAATTAAAAAATTTACTGTAAATTTACAATATCGATATTCATATCAAAAAAGAGTTCTAAATAAGGATCTAGCTCTTGAAAAATATTTGTCTGATTTAAGGCAAAATTTTAATAACTCAATTATCAACAATAACCAAATTTCGATAAATATTGAAACAAATCAACAAAAAAATGATGAAATTCAAAGCTTTTCACTAACTTCATCTCAAAAAGGTTTAAAAGAAATTGAAAAAAAAGTTGCTGAATTTTCAAACAAACTTTTTAAAGACGGGAAAAAATACAACGAAGATCTACATTTTAACATTATTGGTGACACGCAAATTGAATTTTTTATAAGATTTAAACACCCTCAGGACAAAAATTTTTACAATTTTCAGTTAAATAACAAAGTGAATGTAAATTTATTTTTTGAAGATAAAGACAAATTTTGAAAAAGACTGACAATTATTCCAGGTAATATTTATGACCATAAAACTTATCAGTCAAAAATTGACGAACCAGTGAAAATTTCTGAGCCAAAAACCGCAACAACAGAAGGCGGAGTCCGGAGAATTTACGGCGGAAAATGGGAATATCATAATAAAATAAAGCTAAATTTCATTACAAATCCAGATGAAAATGAAATTTTATATGTCAACGGAAATCCTGTCGATGTTTTAGATCTTAATTTTGATTATGATCTTGAGGACCTAAGGCTTGAGCAAAAAAAACAACAAAATTCAACAAATAGTTATAAAATTGAAATTAAGAAATTTAAAAAAGACAATAAAATACAGGATAATTCAGAATTAGTTGCCGTTTATGAAATTGAATTTGTAATTAAAGCTGCAAATTCAATTATGGATATAAAGTGGTTTGCCTGAGATCCAAAAAATAACAAGGATCAACAAAAATTAATTGAGCCTTACTTGAAAGACAAAGATGGGCAAACAATTTATGACCAATTTGGAGTTAAGGTTAAAAATCCTGAATATGATCCGTTAATTGATGTAAAAACTGGCACAAAAAAGCAAATTGTTTGAGTATCAACTGGTAAAAATCCTGATTCTATACCTGAAAATAGCAATTTTGCTCAACTTCCAAGCGAAATTTCGCGTTTTAATTTAGGTCTTGAATCAGAATTTGGATTCATTGCAGAAGCAAGTGTTAGTGGAAAAGGCGCGAATATAGTGCTAAATTCAAATCCTGAGAATGATAAAGTTTTATCTTTTAGATATTTAGTTGACTCAGATAATAGTGAAAATTTTGAAATTTTAAGCAAAAATGGCCAAAAATCAGAAAAATTTGACATTACAAATAGTGCAAATAAATATTTTTCGATCGGGGGAGTTTGACTTTTTTCATCTAAATTTGACAAAGGGCTTTCATCATATAAAATTGTTTCAATTGGTGAAAATTCAAGTTCACAACTTTTTAATGATGTTTTTCCAAATAAATCAATTATCTCTTTTTGGGAATCAAAAGCAGGTCAAATTTTAGAACAATACTTACTTCTAGAAAAAATAACAAATGAAAACATCAAAAAACTGACATATGAACAAATTTTATTATATTGAAGAAATTTTATTGATAATGTTGTGAAAAAACAGCAAATTAACAAAATTAATCAAAAATTAGACGAAAATATTGAAATTAAAAACAAAATTGTCTTATTAGTTCAAAAAAATTTAAATTTTGAAAATTTAGAACAGACAAATAACGAAAACACAGGTTCAAATCACGGTTTTAAGAGCTCAACAGGCAACAAAGTTCTCGAAATTAACCCAGAAATGATTTCTGAAGTATCTAAATTTTTTGTAGATGACAATGAAAATTCTAGTAATATTGATATAAAAATTGAAAATATTGTTCAAAGTCAAGATAATAAATTTGATTTTGACATTAAGATACTTAAAAAAGATGATAAAAAAACAAAAAATTTTGAGGAAGTTTTAGGTATCTTAAGTTTTTCTGATATTGAAATTAAAGATTCTGAGCAAAATAAAAATAAAACCAAAATTAAATTTAATTTGAAAAGCGACAAACACACAGTAAATAAAAATTTACAAAATTCAACTCAGATAATTGATTACTTTTCAAATCAAGAAAATTTTGATAAAGTGAATCTGTTTTTAGAAGAAAATGACGAAAATATAATTGCAAATTTTAATCTAAAGCCTGAGTTTAACGAGCTTTTTCATTTACAAACTCCATTTATCGTTGTGAAAAAAACCACAAAAAATAGTGAAATTTTTCAAGATTCAAGAAATATTTTTGATGAACTTTTGTTAGAGCGAATTAATCTTAGTGGTCTTGAAAACTTACAAAATGCCAAAAATTTTATATTGGAGCAAATCCAAGCGAGTTGAAAAGATGTTAAATATAACTATAATTCTGACTTTATAATTGAAAATTTTGATAATGTCGTCGAAAATGTGATAAAAAATATCGAAGAAAGTGAACAAATACCTCACAAAATTTGAAATTTGACTCTAAAAGTCAAGGAAAATAAAGTTAATAAATTTTATGGATCAAAAACTATTAAACTTGTCAATATTATAGGAAGTCTAAACAACCCTAAAATTAACAATTTAAATCAAATTAAAGCCAAAGAATTTAGTCTTTCTATCTCAAAAAATAGCGATAATTTGGAAAATGCCATTAAAGATCACGTCTATAATCTTCTTTTACCCGAGGAAATTGATTCAAAAAAATATTTATACCTACAGAATATTTCACAAATTGTGGATAATTTTCGAACTAATCCAAAATTGGAAAAGGCAACACTTGTTTTAAAACCTGGAACACCTCAACTAAATGGAAAAAAAGAACTAACTATTTTTAATTCAGATTTTTTGCCCTTAGGTGATTTAAATTTTGGTGGTTTAGAAAAAAATTCTGACACTACTGAGTCCAATATTGAAAAATCCACAGCTTATTGGCTAATTCCGTTAATTATTTTTTCAGTAATAGGATTGCTGTTTTTTGGTTTCTGAATTTACAACAAATTTATTGCAAAGTTTAAAAATTAGAATCCTCAGAAAAATAAATAAATCAAAATCACAAATATTAAACTCCCGGGTTTCCCAGTTTGATGAGATAATCTTAAAAAAATGTCTGGTTTTGCACTTTTTTGGCTAAAATTAATTACCTATTTTAAGACACTGGCAAAAATCAATTTATGGAATAAACAGTAAAAATCATAAAAAAATACAACTACTATTTAAACTCAATGCAAATAGAAAACTCGTTTTTATTTAAATTGAGCCTAAAAAAACATATGAAGTTTTGAAAGAACAATAACTAAAAGCCCTAAATTTATAGATTTCTAAACGGGTAAATTTAAGGCATTCCATCATATTTAAAAATATAATGGATAATTCACGCTGTCTGACTTTTTTAGACAAAAAACATATTAAGTCCTCCTTAATTCAATATCAAAATTTATTAATTTATTCTTAGTTGGACTTATTATAACATAATTTTATTTTTGACCAAACATTTTTTTTTTTTTTTTTTCAAAGGCTTAATTTTAAAATAACAAAAATTAAGATTTTAACTTCAAAAATACCCGTAAACCGGGTATTTTTGCATATTTATATTCACTAAAAAGGAATTTTTGCCATCAAACTGTCAAACTCGGGAAAATCTGGAAAAGTTAACAAAAAAAGTCTTTTACTTGAATAAAAGACTTTTTTTGTTAATAAATTTTAATTAATTTGTTGACTAAAAATAATTATAACTATTTTTTAATACACTTTGTTTAAGAAAGGAGTTTTTCAGATTTTTCAAAAATTTTTTCAAAAAACAAAATAATAGTTGTTTTAGAATGGTTTTTTCAACTAAGAAGAAAAATTTTAGCCTTGATAGATAAGGTTAATTTAAAAAATATTTAAAATTCAACACTAAAATTTAGATTTTAGTTATTGACCTTTTTTAAATTTTTATATTCAAAAGTCGCAGGAGCTTTACGCCCAAAAACATTTTCAAGTTCGACTGTTATTAAAGTTTTAGTCTCATTCATCTCGATAACTTTACCAATATCCCCGGTAAAAGGTCCTTGAGTCACTTTTGCCCAGTCGCCAATTTGCCAACTTATTGCATCAGTATCATTAGTTTCTTGAAAACTAAGAATTTTTTGATTTCAATTTTCTTTCATTCGCTCAAATTGTCGTATTGAAATTGGTGTTGGTTTAGTTCCTCTACCGTGTGAACCCACAAGTCCTGTTACATATTGAGTATTTCTAACGACAAATCAGGCTTTATCAACCATGTTCATCTTGATAAAAAAGTAACCTTTATATAAATTACGGTATTTGAGTTTTTTTTCAGCTTTTCCGTTTGTACTTTCCTCATAATAAGGGACGTCAAATTTGATTATTTCCTGAAAGTGCTCTTCTAAATTTTCGTATTTTATTCGGTTTTTAAGTAAAGTAATTGCAACATCTTCCTTTGATGAAATAGTTGAAATCATGTATCACTTATATATTTTCATAGTATTTTTTGCTCCTTTCTAAATTCCGACTCCGGCTTGATTTCAAATAAACGCAGCAATAATTGTAATTGTGAAAAAAACAGCCATAAAAATAAGTGAAAAAATTATTGTTTGCCCAAAACTTTGAAAAGCGACTCGACTTGTTGGTCATTTTACCCTTTTCATCTCTTTAATAAAAAGGCGAAAGAAAAATTTTTTTTTGCCTTTATTTGTCTCGTTAGGGATTTTAACATTTTTTGCTTGTTTTTTTCACATTATTTTTCCTCTTGGTGTAAAGTAGATTTGCGACATATTTTGCAAAATTTATTAATCTGAAGGCGAGTTTGAAGCGATTTATTTGTTTTATAGTTCCGATTTTTACAAACAAAGCAGCTTAGACTAATTTTTTTCTTCATATTAATCCTAAAAATTTAACATTACAGTCTATAATTATATATTAATTTAGGAAAAAACTTCTTAATTTATTACTTGTGGCTCGAATAAAATCATTAACCTTTTGTGTGGTGATGCCAATTTTTTTAGCAATAACATTAGTTGGAATATCCTGAATAAAAAACATTTCAAACATTTCCATCTCAAGTTCATCAAAAGACTCGGTAATTCGGTTGTAAATATCTTGAATTTCTAGTTTGTGAAGCTCACTTTCGACAGCAAACTCGATATTTTCAGGTAATTCGTCAAGTGAAACCGAAAAATTTGCTATTTGATAGTTTTTTGTGGTAAAAGAAGTTGCATACCCTAGCATAAACAGTTTAATTTTGTGAACAAGATAATTTTCAAGTGGGATACCTAAACTAGGGTCAAATTCTTCATATAACTGCACAAATTTATCGATTGAAGCATTAAAAAGGTCTTGATAAGTTATCGGTGTTAAGACAAAAGTTTTTATTACTTGTTTTGAACAAGCTAATAAAATATGCGAATATTTGTTTAAAACGGTAAAATATCTCTTATTTTTAACTATTTTTTTCTTACGATCTAATCACATTTTGTAAATAAAACCTCATAGTTCTTTATTTTTGTTTGTTTTTTAGATAAAAAAGTATAATTCCCGTTGCAACTGTGACGTTTAGAGAATCAATTTTACCTTCCATCGGAATAAAAAATGACTCATCGCTGGCATACAAACTACTTTTTTTAATTCCAGTAGCCTCATTGCCAACTATAAGTGCACAGGGAAAATTAAACTGAATTTGATTAATTTTTTTACTTTTTTCGCTTAAATCAGTGGCATAAATTCAAAAACCTGATTTTTTTAATTTATTAATTGCAGCTACAATTGAATTTACAAGAATAAATTTGATACCAATAAAGCCACCTGATGCAACTTTAAATGTGGTTTCATTTAGTTTAGCTGCTCGCTTTTTGGGCAAAATTATATGCTTAATTCCAAAACAATTTGCTGTTCTAATAATGTTACCGAGATTATTTTGATCATGAATATGATCAAGAATTAAAACAATTTCGGGTCTATCCTTGTTTAAAACATCAATTTCAAAAAATTTAAAGTTTTCAACAACGCCAACAAAGCCTTGGTGGTTTGCTAAAACTAATTTATCTAAAAAATCTTTATTAACTATTTGTACTTTTTGGTTCGAAAAAATTGGACTATCAGGCTGTTTTAAACAGTAAATTTGTTTAAAAACAAACCCATTTTTAATTGCTTCTATCACTGAATTCTTGCCACAGATATATTTAAGCATATTTTTTCACTTTCGTATGAAACGCGGAAAAAATTATGAAAAAATGAACCTTTTTCATAATTTTTCGCGATATTTATCAGCTTCTTCATATTTTTTTTGCTCAATAAGTTTTTTTCAGATTTGAATATTTTCTTGATCTTCAGAGTTAATTTCTTTTTTTGTAAAGCTAAATCTTAGTAATTTGAATATAAAAACAATTTCTGAATTCTTTTTTTGTTTTGCTAAGTTAGAGATTAAAAAAATAGCATTAGAAAATTTTTGCTCTTCAATGAGCGATAAAATTTGATCAACAACGGTTTTTTCAATTTCTTTAGGGTTCAGAATTCAATCAAAATAAATTTTTTTATATTTTGTTATTAATTTTTGGTGATTTTGGATTAATTCATCTGTTAAATTAATCGGGACACTAGGGTTTATTGACAAAAAAATGCTGCGAAGAACATCTGGATCATATTTTTTTGCAAATTCTTTTGCAAAAATTATATTTCCGATTGATTTAGACATTTTTTTACCGTTAAAATTTACAAAGCCAACACGAATTCATTTTTTTGAAATTGGCTCGTTTGTTAGTGCAAAATGTTGGGCATTTTCATTTTCATGATGCGGAAAAATCAAATCAACGCCACCTCCGTGAATATCCACTGAATTTTTCTCAAAATGGTTATAAATAATTGCCGAACACTCAGTATGTCAGCCAGGTCTTCCTAGGCCAAAAGGCGAGTCAAAAAGTACGCCTTTTTTTGTTTTTTTTCACAAAACAAAATCGTTTACAGACTTACTTTGACGATCTTTTTGATACAAATTGTGGACTTTTTGTTGTGAAATTACACCGTAATTTGCAATTTTACTTGCATCAAAAACAAGGTCCCCGTTTTGATTAAAATAAGTAAAATTTTTATCTTTTAACTCACTAATATAGTCGATAATTTTGTCAAGAATTTGTGTTACTTTTATTATTTTGTCAGGTTTTTTAACATTAAATGTTTCAAGAACACTAAAATATTCAAAAATGTATTTTTGACTTAATTCAGCTTCAGTTAGTCCTAATTCCATTGCTTTTTCGATAATTTTGTCATCAATATCAGTGATATTTTGGACAAAATTAACTTTTTTGCCAAAATATTTTCATACTGAAACTAAAAAATCAAACACAATTACCGACCTTAAATTGCCGATATGAACGTGATTATAAACCGTAGGACCGCAAAGATAAACATTCAAATTACTTTTAGTTGAGCTCATAATTTGTTAATTTTTTAACTAAATCAGTGTAATTAGGTATAATTTTACCAATTTTTTCCCAAAAAAGCTTGCCGTGGTTGCGAAAAAAATGGTGAACTACCTCATGAACAATTACATAATCAATAATTTCCTTTGAAAATGCAAATAAATATTTGCTATAATGAATTTTTTGACGATAATAATTGGTGCCTCATGATGTATTTTTTCGCGATAGTTTGACTATATAATCAGGAACTTCTAATGTTTTGGTTCAAAATTTTGTTCGCTGAATTAAATAGTCTTCAAAATGTTTCATTAACAGTTTTTCAATTTTAGCCTCAATATTTTTTGGCCGACCTAAGGAAAAAATAGCAAACTGACTTTGCAAATAGAGTTTATTTTTTGTTTTTATTAAGCTAAAATAGTTTTTTTTACCAAAAAGGTAAAAAAAAGATTCAGAAAAGTGCAGTACTTGTCTTAAGGGCAAAATATTTATAATTTTATTAAAATATTTTGAATTTCTGACGCTCCTGATTAAAACTTCGTCAGTTAAGACAAGTCCGGTCTGAACAAGAATGTAGTCATCAACTAATTTAACTATCAGGCGCGAACTTTTAGGCCTGAATTCAACAAAAATAGGATATTTTTGACCATTTAGGTCTATTTTTAGTTCGCGAAACTTAGCTTTTTTGTTGGAATTCATTTTTGGTTATTTTTAGCTCGATTGTATTTGCGCTTTTGTCAATAATTTCAAATTCAAGTTTATATTTTGGCCCTTGAAAGTAAAATTTTGCCCCTAAAACCAGCTTTTTTTTCGAACTTTGGGATAAGAGTCACTGATTTAAATTTTTAAAATTAACAGGAAGATCGACCGCTAAAATTTTGTTAATTGTCAAAATAGAAGTTTCGGCTTTTGTTGTAATCTGATTTGGACTAATTTGATAAAAATCAAGGTCATCGCGGTAGTCATACTCATCATAAATTGGGCCCAAAAGACACTCAAGTATATCTTCAAATGTAAGAATTCCAACGATTTTTTGCGATTTATTTGACTCAACTACAAATCCTAAATGAGATTTTGATTTTTTCAAAATCTCATAATTTGTTTTAATCAAAGATGTCGAAAGAAGAAGCGGAGTTTTTATTATATGATCATTAATGTCAAATTTATCAAGGTGCAAAATGTCTTTTGAAAGTAAAATTCCAACAAAATTGTCGTCTTTTCAAACAGGAATTCTTGAAAAATTTGAGTCAATTATTACTTCTTTGATCGATTCAAGACTATCTTCATATTTTACAAAGACAACATCTTCAAGTTTGGTAAAATGTTTGGCGGTTGTAAAAGAGTCAAATTCAAGCGCTCTAATTGCCAAGTCAGATTCGTCTTTTTCAAGGACATCTTCTTGGTGAGCTTGTAAAATTATTTTTTTTAGCTCGTTTTCAGTGTTTGTTACATTGATTTTTTTGACAAATTTAGTCATTAAAGCCGCTAGTGGAAATAAAAAGTAGTAAAAAAAAGTAATAAAAAATCAAAAAGCTTTTAAGAATAAAATTGGTTTTTTTCGACCAAAAATTTTAGGGTAAATTTCGCCAAAAATTATTAACGGCGGAGTTGTTGCTGCTATTGAAATTAAAATTTGCAAAGATTCATTAATTGCTAAATTAGAAAAAAGTGCCGAAATTATAATAGAAATTCCGATGTTGACAATATTGTTTCAAATTAAAATGATTGTCAAAGTTTTTTCGTAATTGTCATAATATTTAAGAATTTGCTTTTTTCCTCAAAAAGAATCAGAAATATTTTCATCAACTTTTGCCCGACTTGTGGCAGTAAAAACAGTTTCGCTTGCTGAAAAAATGGCCGAAATTAAAAATAAAAATAATAAAACAATTCCTAAAGCAATAAAATAACCCGGCATTAGTCCTCTAATCCTAAATTTATATCATTTTTATTTTTGTTTGCAACATTAAAATCAAGGGCAGCAATAAACTGGCCAATTTCAGGCAAAAAATTAAAAAATAGCGTTCCAGTTGGGCCATTTCTGTGTTTTGCAATAATTAATTTTGTATTTGGTCCACTGTCAAAATTAGACTGATCATCTTCTCTTTTATTATAATAATTGTCCCGATGTAAAAAAGCAACAAGGTCAGCATCTTGCTCAATAGCTCCAGATTCACGCAGATCTGAAAGTAAAGGAGTTTTATCTTCTCTTCGCTCGACATTTCTTGAAAGTTGCGACAGAGCAATAATTGGTGTATTAACTGCCCGAGCTAGTTGTTTTAATTTTCGGGAAATAATTGAAACCTCGACTTGACGGTTGTAATTTTGATTATTTGCGCTTGAATTTATTAGTTGTAAATAGTCAAAAATAATCAAATCATATTTAATATTGTTGCGATAGCGTTTTTGAACTTCTCAAAAAATGTCGTCAATATTGATCGAACCTGAGTCATTTATAGTCAATTTTGCCTCTTTTAGTCGTTTTGAAATTGCTTTTTCAATTTTTATTAAATCTTCAGGGCGTAAATTTTTCGGTGTTTTGAATTTATTGGCCTCAATTCCTGAGACAAATGATAAAAGCCGAGTTCCTAAATCTGTGTTTGACATTTCAAGGGCAAAAAATAGCACAGATTTTCCACTTTTGCAAACATTTCAGGCCAAATTAAGGGCAAAAGCTGTTTTTCCAACTGACGGTCGAGCTGCTAAAATTACAAGTTCACCCCTTTGAAAACCAGAAGTTACAACGTCCAAATTATCATAACCAGTCGAAATTCCTTTAATAGGATTTTTACTTGTGCGAAGTTCGGTAATAAATTGAAAAATTTCCTGGGCAATTTCATAAATTGAACAAAAAGACTGTTTGGTGCTGTCTAAAGTCAAAAGATTAATTTTGTCAACAATTTGGCTTGTAATTTCTAGTGAAGTTTTTTTACCAAAGTCTAGTTCGTGACTTGATTCTTCAATGATTTTTTTGAGCTGGCGCAGAGTTTTTTTCTCGCTGACAATCCGTAGGTGAGAAGTAATTTCTGAAGGCAAAGAAAAATTATTGTTATAAAGTCAAATTATGAATGATTTTCCGCCTATTTTTTCCAGTTTTTGATTTTTTTGCAGTTCTTCAATAATTAAATTAACTTCAGGATCAGGAACGCTAGCAACCACAGTTTTGATTGCTTTTGCAATTTCAACTAGTCTGAGATCGCTAAAATCATTAGGGTCAATTGCATCAATATAGTTGATGATTTTTCTGGGATTTGAAAGCAAAAAAGAAATTATAAAGGACTCAATATCAGGGGAAGTATATCGCGAATTATTCATCTTTTACAACATTTATTTTTAAAGTAGCACTAATTTCAGGGCTTAATTTAATAGTGACATAACTTGTTCCAAAATTGGAAATTCCTGGAGTTTGAATTAAGTGCTTGTCAATAAAAATATCTTTGGTCTCAAGTTCCTTTTTTATTTTTTTAGCCGAAATTGCCCCGTGGACTGAATCAAGTGTCCCTTTTAATTTAAATCACAAAACAGTATTTTCAATTTGAGATTTAAGTTGAATTGCCTGATTTTTTTTATTTTCCTTTTCAGCTTCAATTTTTTTTAGTCTTTCTTTTAAAAGTTTTTCAGTTCTTGGATTTAAAGGTTCTGCCAAATTATTTTTAAATAAATAATTGCTAGCATAACCAGCTGAAACCTCAACAACACTATTTGCACGACCATCTTTTGTGTCTTTAAGTAGAATTACTTTCATATTCTCTCCTTTGAATTGCAAGTTTAATATTTTCAACAAATTCAGAAAAAGTCTCAACTGTTGAATAAGCAGCTGCTGAAGTTACATTTCCGCCTCCACCAACTTGCTCTGCTATATATTGAACATTAACATTTTCAACACCTCGAGCTGACATTTTATAATTTTTTTGTTGCGGTAATTTTGCCACAACAAAGGCAGCTTGACGATTTTTAACTAACAAAATTTGCTCACAAGCAATCGAGACTAAATCAGTCTCAATTTCCCGGTCAAGACTTGCAAGGAAAAAACCTGGCTTAACTTCGGTGACATTTTCAAGAATTTCTTTAATAATTTTTGACTCATTTTCATTAAGTTTGAGAAATTCACCAGTTTTTGCAGTTTTTGCTCCTCAACGAACAAGGGCGGAGACGGCCGCAAAAGTTGAGGCACTAGCGGTTTTTTTAAACTGGGCTGAGTCAACATATAAACCATTCAGCAAAATTTGGGCCCATTCTTGATCAATACTTATATCTGAGTGAATTGTTAGCAAAATTAAATGCGTAATAATTTCACATGTTGATGAAGATGAGACATCAATATAGTCATGAATTAATTCCAAAATTCCTTGCATTTTGGAATTAATTCCGTGATGGTCAAAGACAAAAACATTTTCCAAATTGATTTGATCAAGAGCTTTTTTGTTTTCAATTCGCTCAACATCAGAAACATCAACTAAAATGGCGAGGCAAGTATCGTTATTTTTTGAGGCCATTGTGATTTTTGATGCAACTGAGCGCGATATAAAAATATTTTTCTTGATAAAATCAGCTTGCGATAAAAATCTTGTTGTTGTAGTGTCAAAAGTCTGGTTTTGAATATAAAAATTAATTTTTCTTTTATAAATAACTTCAGCGTATCTTTTTAAAAAATTACCCAAAACATAACCAGAACCAAATGAATCTAAGTCAGAATTAATGTGCCCATAAATTATTATATTATCAATTTTTTCCAATTTTTCAACTAAAAGTCGAGCAATTCTTCTGAGTCTAACAAGCGAATGGAGGCTGAGAGATTCGCTATAAGAACCATAAGAAAAAGGTCTTTTTCCATAAGGATAAATTGAAACTTGATTTCCACCACGGGTTTTTGAAAAAATTAAAGCCTCATTTGCTAGTCTTTTTACTTCCACTAAATTTGTTGTGCCAAATCCAAAACCGACTGAAAATCAAACTTCGGTTGTATCATCAATTTTAGTGCTCTCATCACGAAAAATGTAAAAATGATTTTTTTGTCAAAGCACAAAAGTTTCATAATGTAAAACTAACATAATCCGGCCATCTGCATATTCTTTGTACAAAAATTTATATTTTTGTGACAGTTTTTCAAAAAAATCATTAATAAAAATTTTGATTTTAGGGTAGTCTTGATCGCTACTGCGAAAATTAGTTGAGACAAAATTATCAACCTCAACCTCGGCAAAAACAAGCGAATTATTCTCATAACCTTGTGAAATTGACTTAAAAAGTGTGATATCACGATAAGAAATTCAATATGCAAATTTATTATAATTAATTTCAAATCAGTTATTTCCCCTTTTTATTTCAAATTTTGGCGGAATATCTTCGACTTTTTTATACTGGGGAAAAAGATAAAAAATATCACGATTTACTAGTCTTTCTGGGTATAAATCTTTGACATATTTTGAAACTTTTGTAATTTTATAAGTTGAAGATAAATTGATAATTCCAATATTATTTTCCTCGTTAATAAGGTCGAATTTTTGGTAATAAAAGTGATTTTGTTTAATTATAAATTGGTAAAAAACAACAATTCCGACTGTTAGCGAGATAATAAAAATTATGAAAATTCCGACAGCTAACGTGAAAAAAAGGTAAAAATCAAAAGCGTCATTAAAAATAACTTTTAATAATAAAGTCGTAATTTCAAGTAAAAAGCTTATAAATGAAATTGAAAACGGGAAAAGAAATTTTTTCATGAGTGCTTATTTTTTTACAATGAAATTTAGAATTTTTTTAGGTACAAAAATTGTCTTAACTATTGAGTGATTTTCTAAAAAATGCTGTATTTTATAGTGTTTTTTGGCAATTTCGATAATTTCGTCTTGATTTTGGTCGTCATTTAATTCCAAAATTGCTCGAGTTTTACCGTTTATTGAAACAGGTAAATTATAAGTATTTTTTACAATTTTAGCCTTGTCAAATTGAGGCCAACTGTGAAAATGAAGCGGTTTTTGCTCTAATTTTTCTAACAGTTCCTCTGAAATATGAGGGGCAAAAATCGATAGAACTACTAAAAAATCAACAAGATATTTTTTTGACGGGATTGACTCAAGTTTACTTAAAAAATTAATATACACCATTAATTTAGAAATAGCAACATTAAATTTAAAATCCTGGACTAAATTAGTAATTTCAAAGACAAAATTATTATAAAAGTAGCTAAATTCAGAGTCTTTTTCGAGCTCAGGATCGATTTTGTAATCTTTTAAAATAATTCTAATAACCCTTTGAATTCAAGCATAAATTGCATTTGCACCTTTTTCATCCCAGGCACGATTTTCATTAATTGGACCCATAAACATTAGAAAAATTCGAACACTATCAGCACCATATTTATCTAAAACTGTATAAGGATTTATAATATTTCCCTTAGATTTCGACATTTTTTGCCCATCCGGGCCAAGTAGCATTCCTTGGTGAATAACTCTGTCAAAAGGTTCAAAATTTGGAACAATTCCAGCTTCAAATAAAACTTTATGTCAAAAACGCGAATAAAGCAAATGGCCAACAGCATGTTCCTGTCCCCCGATATAAATGTCAACTGGGAGTCATTTTTGCAGTTTTTTATAAGCTTCTTTTGAGTCTAATTTTAAATAAGTGCCGTCATTTTGTTTTAAAATATAGGCAAGATAATACCACGAACTTCCGGCTCATTGGGGCATTGTGTTGGTTTCGCGGCGGTAGATTTTACCGTTTTTTTCAAAAAAAACTCAATCTTTTTGTAAAGCAAGTGGGGACTGACCATCACCTGAGGGAACAATTTTTTCTAAATGTGGCAGTTCGACAATTTTTTCTTCAAGATAAATTTTGCCATCTTGATCAAAATAAACAGGAAAAGGCTCGCCTCAATATCTTTGTCTTGAAAAAACTCAGTCCTTAATTTTATAAGAAATACTTTTTTTTGCTAGTTCTAATTTTTCTAATTTTTCAAAGATTAATTTTGAAGCACTTTGGGCTTCAAAATTGTTAAATTCGGCTGAATTTATAAGGAGATTTTTATCATTTATCACTTCTAAATAGTCAATTGCAAAAATTTTAGCAAACTCTAAATCATTTAAATTATGAGCTGGAACTCCCATAATGGCCGAAGTTCCGTAGTCATTTAGCACATAATTTGCAATATAAAGCGGAATTTTTTTAGAAGTTAACGGGTGAATCATGTATAAATTAGTAAATATACCAGAAATTTGACTTTGAAGTTTTGGACTAGAAAAACTGTTTTTTTCAATGTAGTCGCTAATCTCAACATCTTTTTTTGCAAGATTTGTTGCAAAATCATGCAAAGGCGAAATTGCTAAAAAACTAACACCATAAATAGTCTCAATTTTTGTTGTAAATATTTCAATAAAATCTTGACTATTTTCAAAGTAAAACTTAAGAATTACGCCTTGGGACTTGCCGATTCATTTTTGTTGGAGCAACTTTAGTGAGTCAGGGAAATTTATACTCTCAAGTCCATCAAGCAATTTTTGGGCATACTGAGTTATTTTTAGCACTCACTGATCCATTTTTTTAATTTCAACAGGAAAACTACCCCGTTCACTGACTAAATTTCCGTCTTTGTCACGACTTATTTCTTCATTTGCTAAAACTGTGCCTAATTTTGGGCATCAATTTACTTGTGTCTGACGAATTTCAGCTAGGCCAACCTTGTATAAAAGTTTAAAAATTCACTGGGTTTGTTCATAAAATTTTGGATCACTTGTGTTAACTTCTTTGCTTCAATCATATGAAAAACCGAATGAATTTATTTGCTCTTTAAAGTTTTCAATATTTTTTTTAGTAAAATCAGCAGGGTGATTGCCTGTTTGAATTGCATATTGTTCAGCCGGAAGACCAAAGGCATCTCAACCCATCGGGTGAAGAACATCAAAACCATTAAGCCGTTTAAATCTTGCAATTATATCTGATGCTGTATATCCAATTGGATGCCCTAAATGCAATCCGGCTGCCGAAGGATAAGGAAACATGTCTAAAATATAGATTTTTTTGTCAGAAGATTCACTCGTTTGAAAAACGTTATTTTTTTGCCAATAGTTTTGTCATTTTTTTTCTATTAATTTATGGTCATACATGATACTAAATATTAAATTATAATATAAAAAGACTAAAATGAGTATAAAGTTATACAAAATTAGTGGTTTTGTGATAAATCCAAAGTTGTAAATAGAAAAACTAATAAAATAAAGGTAAACTAGTATATTAGTTTCCGAAGTATTAAAAAGGTGAGTTAAAATAAACAATGGAAATTGACAATTGTAGACAAAATAAATACATTAAAATTGCTGAATTTAAAGGCTTTAAAAACCACAATTTTACATTTTAGACAAGATTTTAGGCAAATTTACAAAAACAGAACAAGAAAAGGATAACCAAAAAAGCAAAAACTGGAATATTAAATATTTAGCGTTTTGTATAAACTTTTACTAATAAAATGGGCAAAATAGTTATTTAATTGTACACATTAGCTTCTCATCATCGGTGTGTTCTTTTATTTTTATAGGATATTCGTTCCCTAATTCATCGAGATGGATAGGAATATATTTTTTAAAAATTGGATTTGTTGTATGTGGAACGGCTCTTTCAACTTTAGAGTTAAGTGGTCTTAGTCCATAGATTGTATCAACATTATCACTTTTGGTCATTGATGAAATGAAATAATAATTTTCTTTCTCCATATCTTTTGTTTGTTTGAAATCATCTATATCTAAACTTTTTTTCTTTAAAATTGACCCTTTTTTAAGTACAAAAATTGGTTTGCAATTAACAGGTATCGGTTTTTCGAAATCAGATTTGTAAATATCGAGTTTTTCCTTATTGTACAAATTTTCATCAAGAAAATCAAATTCACTAATTCCAAACTTTCTCATTTGGGAAGTAACTGGAATAGATTTATAGATTGCCTTCCCGTTTTCGTAAACTTTATAAACTAATGAATATAGCGAAAATAGCTTATCCTTGAAAGATTTCCCGCCATCATGTTTACTTACAATTTTAAATTTTATTGGAATAGATTTGTACTCAATAATTCTAATGTTTTTGTAGAATCGTTTAAGATTTTTATTATTAATATTATCATAACAAGTTAATTCATCAGAGAGCTTGTAATTATAATATAGCAATTTATGAACTGCTTTTGCTGATTCAATTTCAGCTTTTAAAGTTGGTTCTTTTAGCGCCAAATCATTCATGTATTCAACAAAAGCATTTCCAGATTTGTTGCTAAAGCCGTTATATTTTTCAAAAATTTCCTTTAATTTATTAAATTCCGACAAATGTGATTGTGCCATTAAAACAGTATATTCACTTTTTCCATCTGCTTTTTTGCCAAAAGGATTTTCAAAATATTTTTCTAAATCTTTGTTTATGGTTGTAACAAGATTTTTCTTAATAAATTTAAAGTATTTATCTTCCTTTTCGTCATATTTAAATCCATATAACGTCTCATCTGACAGACCGCCATTTGAAATATTACGAATTTTTCGTGAAAATTTTATAGGGGTATGGTTTTTTGCTTCTTCATATTTTTCTTGAATTATTTTCTTTAAATCTTCAACTTTTTTAAGCTTATCGACTTCAAACTTCGAAATTTTAACTAACTCACCAGTTTCAATGTTTTCTTTGTGATATTCGTCATGAAGAAAATATTTTTTATCATTTTTATTATCCGCAAGTGTTAAAAGATTGGCTATTTGACGATTTTCGTTACCAATAATCGCAACAATTGCTGCATCAACAGCATGATGTTCATTATTTTCACGATTTTTTTCAATTTCTTGCTTATTGCTGTTGTTCGCCTTTACTCTAAAATATCTGGTAACATGACCTTTAATTGTTGATATTTTTACTTTGTGAGTACTAGAATTTTCATCAATATATGTGAAAAACTCATTATTTTCAAAATGGTCTATAAGTGCGTGATAAAATAATTTTGTTGAATACCTTGTGTCATTCAAGTTTCTGGCTAAAAATTCAACTTGAAATTCATCGTAATCTTGTAGAGTTAAAAATCGAAATCTGTTATTTGCAGAAACCTCGTCCAAATCGACATAAGGATCTAATTTTTTAGCATTTTTATTCACCTTATTCTTTTTGCCAAATAAGACTTTTGCTTTTTCAGAGTATTCCTTATAAAATTCATCGCCCTTTGTTTTTATATATTCGCTAGCAATTAATTTTCCTTTTTTTAGGTTTTCTGCTTTTGTTGTTAATATTTTGTTTGCTTGCGAATTGTCGTAAGACATTGAATATGGGATTATATGATCAATTTCATATTTTTGGCTGTTATTAATCAAGTCATGTATGACAATTTTTTCCAATGTATAAAGATCTATACCATCTTGTTGGTGGTAAAATCTTAATTTATCCAGAAGTCTAGCAGGCTTTGTTTCTAAATCAGAAAGTTTATAACCTTTATTTTCTAAATTCAAAATTTGAAATAATTTTTTAAGATTTTTATTTTTACCTTCCTTAATTCTCTGATTTATTTTTTTGATTGTTTCCTTATCATTTTTTTCGCGCGGGCTCTCGATGACAATTGCATCAATTATATTTTCTTTTGAATATTTTTTGATAATTTGGTTCAAAACTAAAACTGCTTGTTCGAATGTGTTTTTTGTTCCAGGTGAAATAATTTCGTCCTGAAAAATTCTCGGATTTAAATATTTAGTTTTTTTGTCAGTTTTTCCTAATTTAGATTTTTGTATTTCCCATTCTTTTCTTATTTCTTCATCTTTTCACTTCAAATATTCTGAGTTCTTGTTTTGTTCAAACATTTTTGGCAAAAATAAGTTTATTGCGTCAAGTGAAAAATTACCAATTTTCTTAAAATTAAATTTTGTATTGCTAAAAATGGATTTAACAAAATCTAACTGTTTTTCGCTATCAATCTTTAATACTTCAAAAATATTTTTCTCAGTTAATTTCTTTAAAACTTCATCTTGCCCACGACTTTTTTCCCGGTCAATAATTATGCAAATTGCATCTAAATATGGCAAAAATTTCAATATATTATTAATATTTATTCAATTAGAATCAGAAGAATGGGAATAAATTGTTGCCAATAAATGTTTTGTTACTTCCAATTTTGTAGTTGGTTCTTCTTTGATTATTTTTCTACCTTCAATTGTATCTTGATCATCAATATCTGATTTTTCAAATCCAAAATCTTTAAGAATTATTTTTTTAATTTCATTTTTTTTGAGTGAAATTGATATAATTTTTGCATTTTCTTTTACTTTTAATAATTCATCAAGAAGTTCGTTTCTATCATTAGAATTTAATTGTCATATTTTTTTATGTTCAGTTTTTAACTCGGAACTTAAATTAATTAATTGGTTTAACAGGTTGAAAATTTCATAAGATGGATAATTAACCGGAGATCTATTTTTTTCGACAAAAAATGAGCATTTTCCTATAGTTTTATCTCAAATATTATCGTATTTTTTAACAACGTTTTTCCCGTCTTTTTGAAAAATTCCATATTCACTAGCGCTGTGTTCAGAACCTGGACCTTTTGCATAATCTCTAACTGAAGTAAAAAGATTTAAAAATTTTTCACTAAATTCTGGGTTAATTTCTTGAACTTCAAAAAGTTTTTTAATTTCATTAACTCATTGCAAATTAGAAAAACTATAACCACCCAAATCTTTTGGAATAGAACTGTTTGATTTAAAAAAGCCATTTTTTTTGAAAAAATCATACAATAAAATGCTAGGATGTTCTATTCCTTCGTACTTATCAGCAACATTTTCTTCTTCTAGATCATAAAAAAATCCACGATTTTCAAGGTAATCGTGTAATATTCAGATTAAATCTAATTTTTCAATCTTAGAATCAAGAGCTTTAACTTTTACTTCTAAAATATTTGAATGTTTTGTCGCGCATTTTTTATATATTTCTGTGAACAGCGAAATTATTTTTTCGTAATTTTCTGTATCTTTTTTATTAACTCGTTGAATATCGCTAATATTTTCAAGTTCAAATAAATCTTTATATTTTAATATCAGGTTAATAAATCTTTGATTTCGGTATGCTTTTCGACGAATATTCCTTCTAGTCGAACGAAAACCGCGTCTTTCATTGGCAGTTTTTCTTTCTTCAAAAGTTCGTGTACCTCAATCAAGTATTTTGCTTGTTGGGCTATCAATAATTGCTCATCCAACAGACGCAATCCCGAGATCAAAGCCAATAGTAATATTTTTTTTATTATGCATATTTTTAACCTTTCTGTTCAAAATTATTAATTTTTGCATTTTTTATTATTGATTATTAGGTAATTATTATTCGCCATTTATTAAATTGTACCAAAAATTTAAGCATTAACCTTTACTAAAAAATAAAAAAACCCCACTAGGTGGGGAAATTCGACAGCATAATGCGTCTTATTTTTGTGCGACAATTTCTTACTAGAGTAAAATTTTATGTGCATACTCATGTATGCAAAACTAATTATACACCATTTTTTATTTTTTTATTTATTTTTTTTACTTTTTTTATTCTTATAAAAAAACGAGCACTATTATGAAAAAAATCATTGAAATTAGCGAATCAGAATACGTTTATCTTTTTCTAAACAACATTGTTATCAAAAAAGATAGTGAAAAATTTGTTTTCCCCATTGATACAGTTGATGTCTTAATTTTTGAAAATGACAGAGCGACTATATCAATTCCAGTCATCAATGAACTTGTTGAAAAAAAGGTAAACATTATTATTTGCAAAAATCATTTACCACAATCATTAATTATCCCTTACAGTGGCTACTATAATAATAAGATTTTTCAAGAGCAAATAAAATGAGATATTCCGTATAAAACTAAAACTTGACAAGAAATAATTAAACTAAAAATTCAAAGATCCATAAGTGTTTTAAAATCAATTCAGAAAATTGGCTCAGAAGATGAAGCCAAAATGTGAGACTATTTCCACGATGTTCAACCTTATGACACTAACAATCGCGAAGGCCATGCAGCAAAGTTATATTTTAAACTTTTATTTGGCAAAGGTTTTATTCGCGACCAAGACAGTGATGATAATATTAACATCCTATTAAATTACGGTTATATTGTCTTACTTAGTTATGTTGCCCGAATTATTTGCGGCAAAGGTCTTGATAATCGACTCGGAATTTACCATAAAAGTTTTAATAATAATTTTCCACTTGCTTGTGATTTAATGGAACCTTATCGCTATTGGGTTGACCAGATTGTATATAATCATATCAATGCTGAATTTCTTAATTTTCAGGATTTTAAAGAAGCGCTTTTTAAATCTTTTAGCCAACATATTGAATATAAAGGGAAACATATTAAATTTAGCAAATATATGGAATTTGAAATTATGGACATCCTTAATTTAAAAGAAAATTATAAGGAAATTACTACAGAAAGTGATCAAAGTTAATACTAGAGAGATGCGTATTTTATTAATGTATGACATTTATTATATTAATGAAGATGATAATAAACTTTATAACAAATTCATTAAGGAACTTTATAAACTTGGCTATGTCAGGTTGCAATACTCGATTTATTCTAAAATAATTCCAACTCACCTTCAATATAATAGTGAGAAAAAGAAACTTTTAAGAATTATTCCGAAAAATTCAAATATTAGAATTGCGATGTTAACTGAGAAACAATATCAAAACATCGAAATTCTTAATGGTACAAAGTCTAAAAATGAACTCTATAATCTAGAGGAGGATTATATCAAACTATAATGCTAAAATTTTTTAATAACCTTAACAACACAGTCCAACTTAAAACTAACGTAAAAATCATTGAAACTGAAAATACAGATCTATTTTTGAGTCATCTTTTTAATTATGAGTATGAAACTGAATCAAAGGTCTTTGAACTTATGTCAAGAAAAATATCACTAAAAGATTCAGTTTTAATTACTAATTTGACAAAATTTTCAGAATTTTTAAGTCTAAGCGCTAAAAACTGACTTGGTGATTCAATAATTAACGATGAATATTGAAGCGAAAGTATCTTTTTTCGAAATGAAAAAATCGATGGAATTGTTGACAAAATCAATCAAAAGCTAGGATTTGAATTTTTAAATTATGAAATTGATAATGTAAAACTAATTAAAGCAATTTTTAACATCGAAAATGATATATTAATAAATGAAGAAAACTTTGAAAATCTCGCCGAAATTATTTTTAGTACAATGAAACAGACAATTGTAATTCTGAAAGATCTTGATTATATAAAATTTGAAAAACTGTTTAAATATAATAATATAACTTTCCTAATTTTGACAAATGATTTTACAAAATATATTTCTAAATTTAGCGAACTTGAATTAGTTGCTTTTTATTCACAGAAAACTGTAATTGATGTAATTGATAATTTACCAATTATTCGTTATTTTGAAAATCTCAAAAATCGGCCTATTGATGAAGATGAGTTAATATACACTTCTGAAGAAGAGAAAATGGCAGCAAAAATGCATTTTTACAAAATAAAAACAAGCTTTTTAAACTAAAAACGTTTTTATAATTGATTTTTTAGTTTAAAAATTTAAAAAAATACCTTTTTTTCTTGGAAATGAGGTTTTTGTGCTGTACAATTTCTTACTAGAGTAAAACAAGTTGGTTAATAATTTTCTCAGGTAAAATAGTTTTTGTGCTGTACAATTTCTTACTAGAGTAAAACTTGTTTTTTAAGGTTCATATCTCAACCTTAGTTTTTGTGCTGTACAATTTCTTACTAGAGTAAAACTATACAACAACCGGAGATGTTTTTGATAACGTTTTTGTGCTGTACAATTTCTTACTAGAGTAAAACAGTGACATTTGAATTCAATGGCAAACTAAGGTTTTTGTGCTGTACAATTTCTTACTAGAGTAAAACCCTTAAAATCCCCAAAAAATGTACTTCATTGTTTTTGTGCTGTACAATTTCTTACTAGAGTAAAACAAACGAATTTTTTAGTAGTGGTTATAAAGTGTTTTTGTGCTGTACAATTTCTTACTAGAGTAAAACCTAGACCTGCTGTTATAATACCATAACCTTGTTTTTGTGCTGTACAATTTCTTACTAGAGTAAAACCTGTAATTGTAAAGGAGAAAAACATGGGACTGTTTTTGTGCTGTACAATTTCTTACTAGAGTAAAACGGAAACAGTTTTATATTCTTTTTTTATAAAGTTTTTGTGCTGTACAATTTCTTACTAGAGTAAAACGTTGACTTTATCAACCTTATACTCTAATTAGTTTTTGTGCTGTACAATTTCTTACTAGAGTAAAACCAATTTTTGGAACTTCTTTGAGCAAAAAATGTTTTTGTGCTGTACAATTTCTTACTAGAGTAAAACCAAAATAATTTAAATTACTTAACGGTTTTAGTTTTTGTGCTGTACAATTTCTTACTAGAGTAAAACACATTCTAAAATGAAAAAAGATATTCTTGTGTTTTTGTGCTGTACAATTTCTTACTAGAGTAAAACTTGAATATACAAAAAGAGATACACAAATATGTTTTTGTGCTGTACAATTTCTTACTAGAGTAAAACTTTAAAAATTATTTTACCCTTTTTAGGGTCGTTTTTGTGCTGTACAATTTCTTACTAGAGTAAAACCCATTTAAAATCCGGGCAAATCGAATATATGTTTTTGTGCTGTACAATTTCTTACTAGAGTAAAACCCTAGTAGTCAAAATTTATTGTCTGACTTAGTTTTTGTGCTGTACAATTTCTTACTAGAGTAAAACTTGAAAATTGTGCTAGGTCTGCTAGTCCGGCGTTTTTGTGCTGTACAATTTCTTACTAGAGTAAAACTTTCGACAATTTCTTGTCCAATTTCGACTAGTTTTTGTGCTGTACAATTTCTTACTAGAGTAAAACACAATTGAAAGGAAACAAATGACAAAAGCAGTTTTTGTGCTGTACAATTTCTTACTAGAGTAAAACGTTGATAAGGAACAATTGAAAGGAGATTCCGTTTTTGTGCTGTACAATTTCTTACTAGAGTAAAACTTTTGAATTATGCTTCACTGATCCTGGCTTGTTTTTGTGCTGTACAATTTCTTACTAGAGTAAAACGTAAAAAGATAAATAAAGCAGCAAGTTCTAGTTTTTGTGCTGTACAATTTCTTACTAGAGTAAAACAGAGTCTACATTTAGTCTGCTACCCGCTGAGTTTTTGTGCTGTACAATTTCTTACTAGAGTAAAACTTTGTTCAAAATTCAAATTCAAATCAAGCAGTTTTTGTGCTGTACAATTTCTTACTAGAGTAAAACCAAAAAACGGACTAATTTGTAAAGCACGTTGTTTTTGTGCTGTACAATTTCTTACTAGAGTAAAACTTAATTTACTGACATTAGGATTTCAATACAGTTTTTGTGCTGTACAATTTCTTACTAGAGTAAAACTTTCAAATAAGGAGGAAAAAATATGGGTCTGTTTTTGTGCTGTACAATTTCTTACTAGAGTAAAACCCTAATTATAAACATTTTGCTCAATGATTAGTTTTTGTGCTGTACAATTTCTTACTAGAGTAAAACACTTTATCAGATTTATAATTGACGTGCAAAGTTTTTGTGCTGTACAATTTCTTACTAGAGTAAAACCTAAGACTTCCAGGTTACCTACCAATTCACGTTTTTGTGCTGTACAATTTCTTACTAGAGTAAAACTTTTGACCTCTGAACGTCAACTACAAATCGGTTTTTGTGCTGTACAATTTCTTACTAGAGTAAAACTTCTTTTACAATATAAAGGTGCTCACCGAGGTTTTTTTGCTGTACAATTTCTTACTAGAGTAAAACTTTTTATCGTCTAAGTCTTGGTCTCAGCCTGTTTTTGTGCTGTACAATTTCTTACTAGAGTAAAACTCAATTATATTGGTTAAAAATTTGCTTATTGTTTTTGTGCTGTACAATTTCTTACTAGAGTAAAACTAAACGATCTAGATATTCCAATTATAAGAAGTTTTTGTGCTGTACAATTTCTTACTAGAGTAAAACGAGCTTGAATTAGCTCAAAAAGATGATTTAGTTTTTGTGCTGTACAATTTCTTACTAGAGTAAAACATTTGCTAAATTTGCTGGTAAAAAAGATGTGTTTTTGTGCTGTACAATTTCTTACTAGAGTAAAACCAACAATATATTTTAGACCTTGAAGCACAAGTTTTTGTGCTGTACAATTTCTTACTAGAGTAAAACAAAAAAATGTTTTATAACTTTTAGTCCGCTGTTTTTGTGCTGTACAATTTCTTACTAGAGTAAAACTTCCATTTTGAACCCCCTTTTTTTTATAAGCGTTTTTGTGCTGTACAATTTCTTACTAGAGTAAAACCTATTGCCTCGTATGTTACTGCCAAAGTTCGTTTTTGTGCTGTACAATTTCTTACTAGAGTAAAACCTTTATTGCTTTTTTATAAATATATGGTAAGTTTTTGTGCTGTACAATTTCTTACTAGAGTAAAACAAAATTGATTTTAGGTTTTTGATTATATCAGTTTTTGTGCTGTACAATTTCTTACTAGAGTAAAACATTTGCTAAATTTGCTGGTAAAAAAGATGTGTTTTTGTGCTGTACATTTTCTTACTAGAGTAAAACTAAATATCTTAGAAAATGGTTCTCTAATTCGTTTTTGTGCTGTACAATTTATTACTAGAGTAAAACTAAAAAAAGGAAAGACAATTACAAATTCATTGTTTTTGTGCTGTACAATTTATTACTAGAGTAAAACTAAAAAAAGGAAAGACAATTACAAATTCATTGTTTTTGTGCTGTACATTTTCTTACTAGAGTAAAACAGTGATACAATAAGTAGTGTTGGACTAGATGTTTTTGTGCTGTACAATTTCTTACTAGAGTAAAACCTGTTTGAAATTATCGAGCAAATAGGGTACGTTTTTGTGCTGTACAATTTCTTACTAGAGTAAAACGTTAAATTGTTGACTTTCATATTTTTTATCGTTTTTGTGCTGTACAATTTCTTACTAGAGTAAAACATAGTTTACAATTTCATTAAATAAAAGTCAAGTTTTTGTGCTGTACAATTTATTACTAGAGTAAAACAAAATTTTAGTGTAAAGGAAGGAACCTCGGGTTTTTGTGCTGTACAATTTCTTACTAGAGTAAAACAATAAAGACCGTCAAGACCAATTCTATCGTGTTTTTGTGCTGTACAATTTCTTACTAGAGTAAAACAAAAATGTTTCATATTTGTCACGTTCAATTGTTTTTGTGCTGTACAATTTCTTACTAGAGTAAAACAGTTTATGCCCTAGTGTTCCGCTATGTCCTTGTTTTTGTGCTGTACAATTTCTTACTAGAGTAAAACCATAAATTTAAATCTAAGCTTCCTGATATAGTTTTTGTGCTGTACAATTTCTTACTAGAGTAAAACTTGAAAATTGATAAAATCATCGCGGTTATTGTTTTTGTGCTGTACAATTTCTTACTAGAGTAAAACTATTAACAACACTAACCTTAAATTTGATTATTTTTTGTGCTGTACATTTTCTTACTAGTGTAAAACAAATATACAAATGTCTTTAAACCCGCTTTAGTTTTTGTGCTGTACAATTTTTTACTAGAGTAAAACTGATTTTAAAGATTTAAGTTATGAAGATGTGTTTTTGTGCTGTACATTTTCTTACTAGAGTAAAACGGATATACCCTGCCAAAAGAATTTAAATCAGTTTTTTGTGCTGCACAATTTTTTACTAGAGTAAAACTGAAGACACGAGGAACCCTATGAAAAAAGCATGTTTGTGTGAATTAAAATTTCGTTTTAGAGTAAGAGATGAATACTACAAGGCAAGACGCAAGAGCAAGTATAGTTATTGTATGGCAGAATATTTTATTAGAATAAAACAACATTTAGACAAGGTAAGTTTAAAATGCCGTTGTTCTTGTGCGGTACAATTCATTAATTGAACAAAATGGCTCTACCAACAAATTACCACCTATGGCCTATTATTTCCGTGCTGCGAAATTTCTTATTAGAGTAAAACAATATTATATCTAATACCATATAAACAAACACGAACAGTCACTAAATTAAACAAAGCAAACCCTTTTTCAATAAATGAGGATGACGCGCAAATGAATAGATCACTAGCACAAGTTTTGATAATGATAACCTTATGATTAATACTAATTGGAATTATAATTGCATCGGTTTAGAAGATATGACTTTATACACCAATTAACCAAGTTTTTGCACTGTACAATTTTTTATTAGAGTAAATCTGAGGAGTATCTTGCTGTAAACCGGAGTTTGTTTTTGCACTGTACAATTTTTTATTAGAGTAAATCCTAATCACAAATTTTAATAACTTTGACTATATTTATCTAATGGATTTGATAGTAAATGATTTATAAAATTAAAAATTTAATTTGAATTTAAAAATTCTTTTATTTGCGTTGAAGGGACGAAAAAAGAAATACCTTGAACTGGTTTTTCATTTATAAGCCGAAACGTCATTATCCCAATTACTTTGTTTTTAGTATTTAAAACAGGACCGCCACTATTTCCTGGTTCAATTGTGATACTAGTTCGAACAAAATTTTGATTTACTAATTTATTAGTTCCTGAAACTATTCCTTTGCTGATTGTCAAGCCAAGATTATGTGGATTTCCAATTGTAAAAATTTCATCGCCATAGTTAAAATCTTCTTCTATTTCAAGGTTTTTAACTTTTGTGTTTAATTCCAAACTTAATATGTCATAGTTTGGTGAAATTTTTATAATTTTAGTTTTTTTGTAGTCTTTTTCATTTGCAAAGCGGTAAAAAATTTTAATTTCATTATTATTTTCAAGAATGTGTTTATTTGTAATAATTTTATTATCTATAACAAAACCGGTAGCAAAAGACAATTCCTCGTTTTTTTGAAGTTTAATTTCAACAATTGACTTTAAAAGGACTTCATGGTTAATTTTTGAATTTAGTTTTATTCAATTATTTGTTAGCAAACCAACGTTTGCTAACAAAATTCCAAGATTTAGAGCCAAAAATAAACCAATAAACCCGTATTTTTTAGTGAATTTTTTCATTTTATCTAAAAGTGTCTTATTCTTAAGTGTTTATAATTATACCTTAATTTTTTCTCAGACCAAGCATTTTTTTTTTTTTTTTACAAAAGGTTAATTTTAAAATAATAAAAATTCAGATTTTAGCGGCAAAAATGCCCATAAATCCGGGTATTTTTGCATATTTATATTGATTAAAAGTGAATTTTTGCCACCAAACTGGTGAGTTCAGGAGTTTTTATATTATTTAAAAAACTAAAGAACACTTTTTACTCTAAAAAGCACAAAAAAACCTATGAATTCATAGGCTTTTTTAGATTTTGGTCTTTAAATTACTAACTAAACTAGTTCAATAATTGCCATTTTGGAATTATCGCCATTACGGCTAGGAATTTTAACTATTCGAGTATAGCCACCTTGTCTTTCTTGATAACGAGGCGCTATTTTGGTAAATAAATAAGGCATAACTTTCATTCCGTCTTTGGTTTTTTGGTTATATAAATAACTAAGAACCTGACGGCGAGCTGCTAGATCATTTTTTTTGGCTTTGGTAATTAGTTTTTCAACAACAGAACGAAGACGTTTTGCACGTGCAAGTGTGGTTTTTAGATGACCATGTAAAATTAAAGAAGTTGCAAGTGAGCGGAAAACTTGGCGATCTCAGGCAGCATCACGGGAATAAATTTGGTGCGGATTAGCCATAATTAGTTTTCTCCTTTTTGTTCGTTTTTATATATTTCAAGTTTTTCAATTATTTCCTGAACTGATTTACGGCCAAGATTTTTAATATTTTCAAAGTCATCTTGTGTTAAATTTTCAATGTCAGAAATTTTATAATAATGTGCACGTCTGAGCGCATTTATTGAGCGCACGGAGAGGTCCAAAGACTCAATTGCATCCGAAAAGCGGCGGGATGGTTCTTCTTTGACAGTTAGAGGTTCAAAAAATTCTTCTGAGAATTTGTTAATGTTTTCAACATTTGCTAAAATATTAAGGTGGGCAAGCAAGATTTTTGAACCCTCAGAGACAGCGTCTTTAGCTTTAATGGAGCCATCAGTTTTAATTGAAAAACTTAGTTTTTCTTCAACAATCGGGCTGGCTGAGTTAATTTCAACAGATTGATAATTAGCACTTAAAACCGGTGAAAAATCACTGTCAACAGCCAAAACTGTACCATCAAGGTTGGATTCCAGACTTAATAAAACTTCGTTTACGAATTTTTTATTAGTTTCAAAATCGCTAAAACCTTTACCTGAAGTTATAAAAAGTTCAAATTTAAGTGAATTAACCCTTGAGACATCGGCAATATATAAATCAGGATTAACAATTTTTAGTCCGCTGTCAGAAACAATGTCCCGAGCATAAATTTGTCCGGCTTTTTGGCCATTAAAACTTGCCCGGTGAATTTGATTTTGACCAAAAAGAGCAGGATCATAGAAAAAACGGACTCTTTTTAGGTTATTTAAAATTGTAACAACATCTTCAATTACATCATCAAGAATACTAAATTCATGAGTTACGCCGGCAATTTTTACTCCAAAAACAGCACAGGAAGTAATTGAAGACAAAACTACACGACGAAGGGCATTTCCGATTGTATTTCCAAGTCCGCGCTCGAGCGGTTTTAGTTCAAAACTTGTTTCAAATTCACTAATTTGGTCAGTTAAGTTTTCAGAATAGTAAACATTTGCATGTTTTTTCATAAAATCCTACCTTTTTTCCTGACGTTTAAATCATTTACGCGGTGGGCGAGTTCCATTGTGAGGAATTGGGGTAACGTCTTGGGTAAGTAAAATATTAATTCCTGAAGTGATAATTTGCTTACGGGCGGCTTCTTTTCCTTGCCCGGTTCCTTTAAGGTGAACAACAACTTCACGCATTCCGTGCTCACGGGCTTTTTGGGCAGCAGCAGCAGTTGCTAAGGTAGCAGCATATGCGGTTTTTTTCTTTGTTCCTTTAAAGCCAATTGATCCTGAACTAGCTCAAGAAATTACATTTCCTTGTTTGTCAGTAAAAGAAATTATCGTGTTTTGGTGTGAAGAGTGAATGTGGGCAATTCCGGCTGTTACATTTTTTGGACGGATTTTTTTAACTTTACGAGTATTAGTTGCCATGATTAACTATTTTTTACCTTTGTCTTTTTTTGCCATAATTGCTTTTCTTGGACCTTTTCGAGTACGGGCGTTTTTCTGAGTTACTTGACCACGAACTGGAAGACCTTTACGATGACGGATTCCACGATAACATTTAATTTCAATTAGTCTTTTAATATTTGACTGAACTTCACGGTGCAGGTCACCTTCGGTTTTATAAGTTTTTGCAATATCACGAATGATTTGCAAAACATCTTCTTGGATTTCTTTAACTTTTGTATCTTGGGTTAAAACAGGATATTTTTTCCCAAATTTTTCTTGCTGAATTGCAGCAGTTTTGTCAATTATTTCTGCAGCAAGCGATTTTCCAATTCCATAAATACTTGTAAGAGCAATTACAATTCTTTTATGATTGGGGATTTCAACATTAAGAATACGTGCCATATTTTAAACTTATTTAAATAAATATATTTTCCTTTTTATAAAATTTTATTTTTCACCTCTAAAAATTTCAAAGGTGAAAAATACTAACAAAATAGAACAAAAATCAAAAACTACCCTTGTCTTTGTTTGTGTTTTTTCAAAACACAAATTACACGGTTTACCGAACGACGCTTAATTATTTTGCAATCTTTGCAAATTTTTTTAATACTTGCTCGAACTTTCATTTTTTTTCCTTTAAATTTAGGTAATAATTTCAAAAAAATTATTTAAAGCGGTAAACAATTCTTCCTTTTGAAAGATCATAAGGTGACATTTCAACCTTAACACTGTCGCCTAAAATAATTTTAATGTGGTGAAGTTTCATTTTCCCAGCAATATGACAATTTAATTTTACTCCGTTTTCAAGAGTTACTTCATATTCTTGGGAATTAAAAACGTGTGATATTTTACCTTGAAATAATAATTTTTGTTCTTTTGAAGAATTTTGCATCTATTTTTGGTCCATTTCTGTTAGTATTATTCCCTTCCCGTCTTGAATTAAAATTGTCTGTTCATAATGGGAAGTTTTTTTACCATCATTTGATTGTACCGATCATCCGTCTTTTAGAATTTTTATTCGCGGAGAACTCTGGACGATCATTGGCTCAATACAAATTACCATATTATTTTGTAATTTTTTTCCTCTACCCGGGACGCCAAAATTGAAAATATTAGGATTTTCGTGCAATTTTTTACCAATACCATGGCCGCAAAATTCAACAGGGGTAAAAAATCCATAAGATCTTATTACTTGACTGATAGCAAATCCAATGTCGCCTGTTGTTGCACCAGGTTTGATTGCCTTGAATCCGGCAAAAAAAGCTTCCTCGGCGCATTTTATTAGTTTTTCATTTTCAGCATTTTGGCCAAGTGATTTACTAAAAGCACTGTCGGCAAAAAAACCATTGTAAGATAGTCCTAAATCAACAGAGACCAAATCACCTTCTTGAAGAATGTAGTCATTTGGAATACCATGAATAAGGATTTCATTAACACTTATACAAATAGTTGCCGGAAAACCGTGATAATTTAGAAATGCTGGTTTGGCGCCTCTAGCAATAATCTCATCAAAAGCGATGGCATCAATTTCTTTTAAAGAGATTCCTGGTCTTACAAAGTCATAAATTTTTTTTTTGACTTCTGCCAGGAGTTTAGCGGCAATTTTTAGTTGTTGAATTTCAAATTCTGTTTTAATTAGAGACATTTTTCAATTTCACTAACAATTTCATCCAAGCTTCTCTCAACATTTAAGTAATAAATTTTACCATGTTTTTCATAATAATCGACAATTGGGCTTACAGATTCATTAAATTTTTCAATTCGAAGCTTAACAATTTCAGGACGATCATCTGGACGGGTAAATAAAGGCTCGTTGTCAATGTCGCATGTATTTTCTACTTTTGGTTTTGCCAATAATAAATTATATGATTTTTGACATTTACTGCAAAACAAACGTTGAGAAAGACGGCTAACTATTGTCTCTGGCTGGATTTGGAGGTAAAAAACTTTGTCAACATCAATTTTATTTTCATTCATAAAATTGAGTTGATTTAATGTTCGCGGGTAGCCATCAAGAATATAACCTGTCTCTGGCGGGAGTTGACTGATAAAATTTGACAATAAATCGTTTGTGATTTCATCAGGAACATATAGGCCATTTTTAACATAGTTTTGAATTTTCTCGGCAAAATCACGATCTTTTTCAATTTTTTCACGGAAAAGATTACCAGTAGAAATATGAACTAATTTAAACTTGTCAACTAGAATTTTTGAAATACTACCTTTTCCTGAACCAGGGGCGCCAATTAAAAGAATTTTTGAATTAGATAATGACATTGTTAAATTTTGAGACCTTTTTTAATTTTTTACCATAATAAATCACGACTTGACTTTGCCGAAGAAGAATCTTGTTTATATGTAAGATTTTTGCGGATTTTTTTTGTTTGTTTTAGTACTTTTTGCGCTCCATAACGTGCTTTAATTTGCGATATAGTTTCAAGAGCAGTTGTTCCTAAAATTATTATTGAGGTTCCTGAAAAAGTTATTGCCGAAGGTAGACCTAACATTATCGCAATTGGCTGAAAAATTCCAAGAAAAGTCAAATAAATAGCACTAAATACTGAAATTCGAAGAATAACACCAATTAAATAATCTTCAGTTTGCTCGCCAGGACGAATACCGGGGATAAAAGTTGAATTTTTTGCAAAATCCTGGGAAATTTTATCAATTCGCGATTGCTGAAGCGACATAATAATGCTAAAAATAATATTACATACAATGAATATAGTAAGTCCAATTGGATGGTGAATTTGCAAATTATTATCGATTCAATTACGAACAGCTGAAGTGTTTCGGTCAAAAAATCCAGTCAAAAGTGAAGGGATTGAAACAACAATTAACGCAAAAATTACTGGCATAATTCCGGCTGGATTTAGTTTTAAAGGTAAAACTGATATTTCTTTAATGTTTTTGGACATCCCTGAACCAGTTTGTTGAATTGGGATTTTTCTCTCGGCCAAATAAACATAAACTGATATAAATAAAATAGCCAAAAATGCAACAATATAAAGGATAAAACTAAGAACTTGCGTTATTAGAGATGAAGGCGAAGAAAGATCGACTAAATACTCAAAAGCATGACGAAAACGTTGTGGAAGAGCAACAATTATTCCCGAAAAAATTAATAACGAAGTCCCGTTTCCTACACCTTTATCGGTTATCTGTTCGGCTAAAAACAAGGAAAAAAGCGAACCAGCAACTAAAATAAGCGGTAAAACAAACCAAACATATCCAGCGCTAGTAATTTCTAAACGAACAAAACCAAAACTTTCATTAAGAATAACGGTTCGAATTAAAACAATCGCCTGAATAAGAGCAACAAGAAGAGTCAAAAATCTTGTAATTATATTGATTTTTCTTCTTCCGGCAGGACCAGACTGGGAAAGTCGATGAATTGGAGGAAAAATCTTTGTTTGAGCAATAAGCATAAACAAAGACGACGTAATAAAAGGGCTGATGCCTAAGGCAACAACTGAAAAATTAAGTAACCCGCCACCACCGACGGTATTAATGATACCTAAAAATGAGTTGGTATCAATTTGAAATTGCAACAACCTGAGCCCAGGAATAGTAATTGTACCACAAACAATAAAAATTACCAATAAAAAAAATGTAAAAATTATTTTGCGGGCAAGAACTTTTTCTTTATAAACAAAAAGGATATAATTTTTAAGACTTATATATCCAGAATTTGTTTTTTCTCAAAGTTTAGCAAAAAATTTGCTCACTAGTTTACCTCAGTTATTGAACCGCCGAGCTCTTCAATTTTAACTAATGCCGCTTCAGAATAAGCATTTGTTGTTACAAAAAGTTTTTTAGTTAATTCACCTTTTGCAAGTAATTTTGCTGGCAAATTACGTTTTTTAAGCACACCTTTAAGATAAAGTGACTCAAGACTAACTTTATCCCCATCTTGATAACGGCTTTCAAGATCTGATAAATTAAAGATTTCATATTTTTTTGAGTTAAAATTGCGGAAACCAATTTTTGGCACACGACGAAATCAAGGGTTTTGACCACCTTCAAAGCCAAGACGAACAGTTGAACGTTTTTTTTGTCCAGATTGACCTCTACCGGCTTGTTTACCTTTTCCAGCAGCATGCCCACGCCCTTTACGGTGTTTTTTTGTTCTTGCACCAGGGGTATAAGTTAAATTTTCAAGTCTTATTGCCATGTTTGTTCCTATTTTTTTAAGTTATATAATTATACTTTATTTTAAAACTTTTTTTCAAAAAAAATGAAAAAAAGTTTTAAGCAATTTTTAGTGCCCAAATTTTACCTGAGGCACTAATAATTTAAAGATTTTTTGCTAATTTTTAAATAAAGGGAAAAATTTATGAATTTGTAAAGCAAAAGTTATTTTTTTTGGGCTAAAACTTGTGAAGGATTAAGATCACGAAGTTCAGCTATTTGATTAATAGTTTTAAGTCCTAAAAGCGCTTTGAGAGTTGCGCGCACAACGTTAATTTTTGTTCTTGATCCGTAAGTTTTTGTATAAATATCAGTATATCCAGCAAGTTCAACAACAGCACGCACAGTGTTTGAAGCAACAATTCCTTTACCTCTTGGGGCTGGTTTGATGAGAATTTTTGAGGCTGAATATTTAGCATTTATCTCGTGAGGAACGGTTGATCTTCGGTAAATTGGTACAGTTACAAGACGGTTTTGTGCATCTTTAACGGCTTTACGAATTGAGTCTTGCACTTCGTTAGCTTTTCCGTGACCTAGTCCAACTTTTCCTTTTTTGTTTCCAACAACGGCAAAGGCACTAAAAGAAAAACGGCGACCACCTTTTACAACTTTAGTTACCCGGGCAACTGAAATTATTCTCTCTTCAAACTCAGGGCGAAAATTTTTCTCTTTTGGTTTTTGACGCTGAGCACGTGGACGTTGTTGACGGTTGGCTTCTTTTGGAGCGAATTGTTTTTGATTTTGACTGTTTTGGTTTGTTTTTTGCTGGGTTGGTTTATTTTGAAGATTTGTATCCATTTTAGAATTTTACTCCTTGGGCTCTTAATGATTCGGCAAAAGCTTTAATGCGACCATGATATAAATAACCGCTTCGGTCAAAAACAAAAGGATTTTCTTCCAATTTAAGCTCTTTTAATTTAGCGTATAATTCAGGGGCTAAATTACTTGCAGCTTGGATATTTCCGCTGTATTTATCAGATTTATCAAGTGTTGAAACCGAAAGGATAACTTGATTTTTTCAAGGATCAAAAATATAAGCATAAAAATGACGTAAAGATTTATATACGCCAATCCGGTATTTTTTTTGTTCTTGGTGCGAAGGACTAAGTTTTTTCAAAATACGGACATGTTTTGCTTTTCGGTGAAAATTACGTGATTTTTGCATAATTATTTAGAAGCTTTTTTCCCTTCTTTGAGTTTAAGAATTTCGTTACTATAAGAAATCCCTTTGCCTGAATAAGGATTTGGCCGGCGAACTTGACGAATTTGGGCGCTAAATTGGCCAACTTTTTGTTTGTCAATACCTTTAATTACAATAGTTGTTGCATTTGGTACTAAAACATCAAGTTCGCGCGGCACTTTGAGTTCAACTGGATGAGAATAACCAACTAAAAGTTCAATAACTTTTTCTTTTAGTGTTGCCTTGTACCCAACTCCTTTAATTTTAAGTTCTTTTTGAAAACCTTTTGAGACACCAATTAGCATTCCACTAAGGTGAGAATTTGTTGTTCCATGAAGTTGTTTTACTTGTTTTTCTTCAGATTTTCTGATTGTTTTTAGTGTATTATTTTCTTGAATTATTGTAATTAAATCAGAAAATTGGCGCTCTAAAATACCCAACGGACCTTGAATTTTAACATTTGAGCCATTAATTTCAACACTAACTTTTTCAGGAATAATTAAAACACGATTACCGACACGTGACATATTTTTTACCAAATGTAGGCGATAATTTCACCGCCGACATTTTCCTTTCTTGCTTGTGAATCAGTTAAGAGCCCTTTTGAAGTTGATAAAATTGCAATTCCGTAGCCTGATTGGACAAAAGGAATTTTTTGGGCAGGAGCATAAACGCGAAGCGAAGGTTTAGAAATTCTTTTAAGTCCAGAAATTGATGAAGTAGTTCCTTTGTATTTAAGCTCAACAGTTATTGTTTTTTTAAGCTCGCCTTCAATTTGGAAATCTTTAATATATCCAGCTTCTTTAATAATTTCTAACATTTTTGCTTTAATTTTTGAGTGCGCAAATGATACTTGTTTGTGTTTTCTGATTGTTGCATTCCGAATTCGGGTTAGCATATCAGCAATTGGATCTGTTATAAAAGCCATAATTTTACCAACTCGCTTTCTTAATTCCAGGAATTCGTCCTTGGTGAGCCAAAGTACGAAAACAAATACGGCAAATACGGAATTTTCTTAAAACTGAATGAGAACGGCCACACAACTGACAACGAGTATAGGCGCGAACTTTGAATTTAGGAGCCCGATTTGCTTTGACTTTTCACGACATTTTTGCCATAGATTTATCCTTTAACCTAAAAAATTTTTAAAATTTTTTGCGAAAAAATTAACTTTTTTTCGCAAAAGGAAAGCCTAATAATTCAAGAAGTTTTAAGGCTTGCTCATTATTTTTTGCACTTGTTACTATTATTACATCAAGTCCGCGAATTTTTGTGATTTTATCAAAAGTTATCTCAGGAAAAACGATTGATTCTTTAAAACCAAGGGCAAAATTTCCTTTGCCATCAAAAGACTTAGGTGAAAGACCACGAAAATCACGAATACGAGGAATTGCAATATTGAGAACTTTTGAAAGAAAATTCCACATTTGTTCACGACGGAGAGTAACTTTTCCACCAACTGGCATTCCTTGACGAAGTTTTCAAGTTGCAAGTGATTTTTTTGCCACTGTTTTATACGGTTTTTGACCGGTAATGTTGGCAAGATCATCAAGAACAGCTTCAATTGCTTTTGCATTTGTTACTTGATTTCCGGCAGTCATATTAACGACAACTTTTACAATTTTGGGAACTTCAGAAGGAGATTTGAAATTAAAATGGTCTTTTAGTTGGCCAAAAACATTATCACGATAGTGCTCTTGAAGCTTTGTCATACTAAATAGCCTTTCCTGTTTTTTTTGCAATTCGGGTTTTTTTACCATTTTCGACTTTAAAACCAACACGAGTTGGAACAGCTGGCTTATCTTTTCCAGCTTTTTTGGCAACCAGTGCTAGTTTTGAGAGTAAAATTGGTGCCTCATAAGTGACAATTTCACCTTTTGTATTTTGATTTGAAGGTTTACGGTGTTTTGTTTTAATGTTGACATCTTTAACAATTGCCGCATTTTTGGCAGGAATTATTTCAAGGACAGATGAGACTTTACCTTTGTCATCACCAGATAAAACTACAACTGAATCATTTTTACGAATTTTTTGCATTTTTTAGAGAACCTCCTGCGCCAGTGAAGCGATTTTTAGGTAACCTTTTTCACGGATTTCTCTGGCAATTGGTCCAAAAACACGTGTTCCTCTTGGGGTTCCATCCTCTTTGATAATTACAACTGCATTGTCATCAAATTTTATATGTGAACCATTTGGACGACGAAGACCGTATGTTGAACGGACAATTAGTGCTTTTACGACTTGTCCTTCTTTGAGCATTCCGTTAGGAATTGCTTTTTTAACAGAAACTACAACAATGTCGCCAATATTTGAAGTTTTTTTAACAGATCCACCTAAATTTCTGATTACACCAACAATTTTTGCGCCCGAATTGTCAGCAACATTTAAACGAGATTGTTCTTGAACCATTTTAGACTTCTCCTTTTTTTTGTAAAACTTCAACTAGACGGAAATGTTTTGATTTTGAAATTGGACGGCATTCTGCAATTTTAACAAAATCACCAACATTTGCTGTTCCTGCTTGGTCATGAGTTGCAAATTTTTTAGTTTTTTTGAACCGTTTTCCATAAAGTTTATGTTTATAAGCTGTCTCAACAGAAACCATTATTGTTTTTTCAGAGGTGCGAATCACTTTTCCTTGCAGTGTTTTACGAAGATTACGCTTTTGGGGCATTTTTTCTAAATTATTGTTCATTTTGGCTACTCATTTCTGCTGGTTTTGTTTGAATTTTTGGGGCTAAAAGCGGCTTGATATGTGCATTAAAATGGGCTTTGATTGATTTTGGCGATTTTGCAAATACGGCTTTTTGTGCCTTTTTTTGCTTTTTGGTGAGTTTTTTTGGCTTTGGACTTTGGGCTAATTTTTGTTGGGATAAAATTGTTAAAATTCGGGCAATTATTTTACGAATCTGACTGATTTTATGAGTTTGGTCTAAATTTGAACTTTGATTTTTAAATCTTAAAGTAAATAGTTCAGAACGGTATTCAAGAAGAAGAGAGTTAAGTTCGCTTGGTGTTTTTTTTAAAAGTTCTTTATATTCCATTGTTTTCCTAAGATATAGTTACTATTTTTCATTTTAGTGGTAATTTATGCCCACCAAGTCGAAGTGCATCACGAGCAACATCGTCTTTTACACCTTTAATTTCAAACATCATTGTATTTTTCTTAACAACAGCGACTCAACGATCAACTGAACCTTTTCCAGATCCCATTCTAACTCCAATTGGCTTAGAAGTTAAAGACAAATGTGGAAAAATTCGAATAATAACTTGACCTTCACGTCCCATTCTTCTTGTAATTGCAATACGGGCTGCTTCAATTTGGGCTGCAGAAATTCAAGCTGAACCAATGGCTTGAAGTCCATAGTCACCAAAGGCTAAAAAATTTCCTGAGTGTGCTTCCCGTTTATCGTGATAAAGACGGAAAGTTTTACGGTGCTTAGTTTTTTTTGGCTGCAACATTTTTATCTCCTTTTATCACTTCTTATGACAGATTCAATATCAATTTTTTGTCTTGACTCACCAAGTGAGACTCAAACTTTAACGCCCAGAATTCCGTAAGTTGTTTTTGCAATTGCGGTTGCATATTCAACATTTTGACGTAAAGTGTGCAATTTCATTTCACCTTCGGCATAACCTTCAGAACGAGCCATTTCAACACCATTAAGACGACCAGAGACAAGTGTTTTTACCCCTTTTGCCCCCGCTTTTAGTGCGGTTCGAATTGCAAATTTTTGGGCAATTCGGTAGGATCCACGTTGTTCAAGTTTTTGGGCGATTGTTTCAGCCATTAATTTTGCATTTAATTCAGGATTTGTAATTTCAATTGCATCAATGTGTAAAACAATTTTGCGGTTTTTAAGAGTTTTTTTAAGTTGTTCAACAATTTTTTTCAGATTTTCGCCTGAAGATCCAAGAAATGAACCAAGTCTTGCTGTATAGACTAAAACAGTAATTGCATTATTGCGATCACGACGAATTATTGTGTTTCCAATTTGGTATTCACGGGTTAATTTTTCAAAAAAACGGTGAATTTTAACATCTTCTAACAAATTAGTGGCAAATTTATTTTTGTCTGCATACCAAATTGCATTATGAGCTCTTGTTATTCCAAAACGGAAACCATTTGGATTTACCTTTTGTCCCATTATTTTTCTCCTTGTTTTGGATTTAAGTCTTGATTGTTAGTTTCTGGTAAAACTTCAGCAGAAGTTGTACTTTCAGAGTCAAAAGTCTCAAAAGTGTTTGAATCTTGACTGTTGCCTAGGGCTGCAAGAACGACTTTGAAATGAGAAGTTCTTTTAAGAATTTGACTTGCTGATCCTTTTGCCCGTGGACGAAAACGTTTTAGCGTTGGGCCTTCATTAACAATCGCTGATTTTACAACTAAATTTGCTTGTTCAAGACCATGATTATTAATTGCATTGGCAATGGCAGAATTGATTAGTTTTTTAAAAATTGGTGATGCTTTTTTATTAGTATGGGCTAAAATTGAAAGGGCTTCAAAGACAGGTTTATTTTTAACTAAATTAGCAACAAGGCGTGCTTTTGAGGCAGAAATTCTTTGGGTTTTTAAAGAAGCAACTGCATAATTATTGTTATCTAAATTCATTTATATTGTCCTTTTATTTCTTTTTAGCCTTGTCTTTTCCATGCCCATAATAAGTTCTTGTTGGTGAAAACTCACCTAATTTGTGGCCTACCATATCATCGGTAACATAAACTTCGTTAAAAATTTTGCCATTGTGAACCAAAAAAGTTAGACCAACAAACTGGGGAAAAATAGTTGACCGGCGTGATCAAGTCTTAATTGGTTTGCGTGAATTTTTCATAATTGCATCATCAACTTTTTTAAGAAGATGCTCATCAGCAAATGGACCTTTTTTAAGTGAACGAGCCATTATTTTTTAGATTCCTTTCTTGAACGGATTATCAATTTAGTTGAAGCTTTTTTAGGATTTCTTGTCTTAACTCCAAGTGCTTTTTTACCTCAAGGAGTAAGTGGAGTTTTACGTCCAATTGGTTGTTTACCTTCTCCACCTCCATGTGGGTGATCATTTGGATTCATTACTGATCCACGAACGGTTGGTCTAATTCCTTTGTGACGATTTCTTCCTGCTTTTCCGATGTTAACAAGTGAATTTTCTTCATTTCCAACTACACCAACAGTTGCCCGGCAAGTAGATAAAATTCGACGGTATTCTCCTGATTTTAGTTTAAGAATAACATATTTTCCGTTTTCGTCACGACCTTGAATTTGGGCTCAAGTTCCGGCTGAACGAATTAACTGACCCCCTGCTCCTGGATGGAGTTCGAGATTGTGAACAAAAGTACCCTCAGGAATATTTTTAAGCGGCAGGCAATTTCCAACAAGAATATCAGCCTCAGGACCGGAGGCAATTTTTTGTCCTACTTTTAGATTTTTAGGTGCTAAAATGTAACGTTTTTCACCGTCAATATAAGAAACAAGGGCAATATTTGCTGAACGATTTGGGTCATATTCAATTGTTTTTACAATTGCAGGAATATTGTCTTTATTTCTTTTAAAATCAATTAGACGGTATTTTCTTTTGTGCCGTCCACCTTGATGTCTAACGGTAATTTTACCTTGAGCATTACGGCCTGAATGTTTTTTTAAAGTTACAAGCAAAGACTTTTCGGGTTTGTTTGTTGTTAAATTTGCGCCAAAATCAAGTGAAGACATATGGCGACGGCCGTTTGTTGTTGGTTTATAATATTTAAGCGCCATTAGTTTGTCTCTCCTTGTTCGTTAGTTTGGTTTTTGGGCTGATTTTCGGGCTGGTTTTCCTCAGTTTTTTGACTTTCGGCTGCCTGTTTTTTTGCAAGTTTTTGGGCTATTTCTTGATTTTTTTGTTCTAGCTCTGCTCTTTTTTCTTCAATTTGTTGACTGAATTCTTGTTGGTCTTTGTTGGTTTGGTCAATGCTTGCTGCAGCTGGAGTCTCGTCCTCAAAAAGATTAATTGTGTATCCTGGTTTTAATTTTACAAATGCTTTTTTATATTTAGTGCTAAAACCACGTGATTTTCCTAGTTTTTTTTCTTTTTTTGGAACAGTGAAAATATTAACTTTTTCAACTTTGACATTAAAAATGTATTCAACAGCTTTTTTTGTCTCAGAACGATTTGTTGTTGGACTTACTTTAAAAGAATAAACTCCTTGAGACATTAACTGGTAGGATTTTTCAGTTAAAATTGGACCTTTAATAATATTATTTACGTTCATCTTCAATCCTTTTTTTAAGACTTGAAATATCATTTTCGGAAATGATTAGCAAGTCAGTTTTTACTAGTGATTCAACTGTTATTGAATTAGGTTTTACTAACTCGACATTTGGTAAATTTCTTGCTGATAAAAATAAATTTGTATCAGTTGAGGCGATTAAAATGTGACGAAGTTTATCAATTTTAAAGGTTTTTAACTGTTCTACCAGAAGTTTAGTTGAAATTTTGTCCATTGAAAAATCATTTACTAAAACTTGGTGATTTTGAGCTAGTTGGGAAAGGGCACCAACAAAAGCTAGTTTTTTTACTTTTTTGTTTACTTTTAGAGTGTAATTTCTTAAAGTTGTCGGTCCAAAAGCGCGACCCCCACCAACAAAAATTGGTGATCTTCTTGATCCAGCACGGGCTTTCCCGGTTGATTTTTGTTTTCAAGGTTTTTTACCTGTCCCTGAAACTTCGCCACGGTTTTTAACTTTGTGAGTTGAAAAACGACGTGAGGCTCTTTCGGCCAAAATTGAGTCAAAAATAGCTTGAGTTTTTAGTTCTCTTTTTTCAAATAAAACTTCTGGAAGAGCTTTGTCAGGGTTAAATTTAACAATATTTTCGTATTTTGCGTTCTGAATTGAAATTGGTGTGTTTTTATTCATGTTTTAACTCCTGATCTTTGGGACTAACTTCAAAAAGATTAATGGGAGTTTTAGAAGTTGATTTTTTAATTGCGGTTCTTATCATAACAAATGATTTTTTTGGACCAGGAATTGAACCTTTTACTATTAATAAATTATTTTCCTGATCAACTTTGACAATTTCAAGTGACTGTTTAGTTACCCGAGAATGTCCAAGACGTCCTGGCATTGTCATCCCTTTAACAACTTTGTTTCCAGAAATATCTCCAAGTGAACCAGTTTGACGAATTGGTTTTGAACCACCCCCACCACCGTGAGATCTAGGTCCGATTGCTTGATTGTGACGTTTAATTGGACCAGCAAAACCTTTTCCTTTTGAAGTTCCAATTACATCAACAAATTCACCTGCGCTAAAAATTGAAACATTAATGGTTTGACCTAATTTTAAACCTGGAAAATCACGGAATTCACGAACAAATTTTTTCGGTTTAGTATCAGCTTTTGCAAAATGACCTAGTTCAGGTTTTTTGTGAGCTGATTGCTTTTTATCAAAAACACCGAGCTGAATTGCTTCATAGTTATCTTTTTCTTTAGTAAGAATTTTTGTAACTATGTTTTCAGGAACTTCAATGACGCTAACAGGAATTGAAACACCTTCAACTGTAAAAAGTTGCGTCATTCCAATTTTTCTACCTAAAATTCCTTTCATTTTAATTTACCTCGATTTCTAATCAAACGCCAGCTGGCAATTGTGTTCGTGAAATTTTTTCTGTAACTGCTTTTTGATTGTTTGGCGAAACTTTTAAAATTACTAGCCGTTTGTGAGTGCGACTTTCAAATTGTTCACGAGATTTTTTATTAACGTGGACAGATCTCAAAATTGTATAAATCGCTCTTGAAGTTGGCAGCGGTACCGGGCCACATGTCTCGACATTAAGTTCACGTGCTAAAAGAATAACCTTTTTAGCAGCAGCATCAATTTGACGGTGGTCAAACGATTTGAACTTAATTTTTATTGATGTTGTGCTCATAAAAATAAGTGAGTTGCTCCTGTTCATATTTTTGAACGGACTCTACATAAAAACCAATACACAAAAACAACTCCTTCTCGTGTATTGCAACCTTATGTTTCATAGTCCTTACAATGTAAAGATTAATTATAACAAAAAAACAAAAAATTTTCTTATCTTTGTAAATATTTTTTGACAAATTTTACCAAAGCAAAAAATAAGAAAACTTTTCTTCAAATAAATGCTTATTTATTATACATGCAAATCCCTTAATACAAAAGACAAAAAATGATTTTTTCTAAATTAATATAATAATTTATAGGTTTTCTAACTTTTTGTAGTTTTGATTTTGACTTTTTTAATAGTTAATTTTTTAATTTTTCAATAGCTAAAAATGACTATCAAGCCCAAAACTGAAATCAGAAGTATAAATATTAAAAATGAAAAGTAAAATGAAAGATAAATAAAAGTTGCGGTTGTAGCAATTGTAACTAAAGTGTAAAAAATTGCTCTAGTGACCAGTGAAATTCCGTTTTGGACATGGAATTTTTCTTTGCTGAAAAATAAATATGACAAACTGGAAAAAGTTGGAAAAAATAACGAAAATATAAACTGATTAAAACTAGTAATTATCATATATGAATAAAATTGAACATTTAAATTTTTGATAAAAGCAACAAAAGGTCAAATTCAACCTAATATTAACAGGCCAACCAAAAGTCAAATAATGCTAATTTTTTTCTTTGTTTTATTTAATATTAAAAAACTGACGATTGTTCCTAAAACTGAAGCAAACGAAAAACCAATATTGAATCATGTTGCTAATTGTTGGTAGTTAAAAATCTCAGCTTGACTTTGAGAATTGATATATTCAAAAACCGGCGGAAATAGAGTTGTTCTTGGTAAAAAGAAAATTGCAACAATAAAGTGGCCGGCTAAGACAAAAACTCATTTATAAGTCGAAATTTTTTTGTCATTTTCTTTGAAATTTTCTTTCTGGCTAAGGGCAAAATCAAATTTTTTTGCATTTAATTTTAGTAAAAAATAAAGCATACCTGAGATTGAATAGGTGATCATATTAAATAAAACCATTCAATAAAAATCAAGTCTTGAATAAATAACTAAGGCAAATACTGCCGAAATTAAAAATCCCATTGCTGTTGCAAAAGAGGAAAAAACATTAATATTTTGCATCTGTTTTTCATTGTTTGCTAGATAATAAACAATATTTTTCAAATAAATAAATCGAAAAGCATGGATAAAACCAAGCAATGTATTAACTAAAATTAATATTATTGAAAAGGTAAAAATTTGACTATTAGCTAGACTAAAAAAAATAATCAACAAGAAAGCTAAACAAAAAACACTCAAAATATCTGAAATTAACAGAATAATTTTGTCATTTTTTCATTTTTGGACAATTTTACTACTAAATAAATAAACCACCAAATTGGGTATTTGAATTAACAAATATAAAATCGTAACAAGCCAAAAATCGCCTGTAATTTTAAATATATATAAAGACGAACTAAACTTAAAAGCTTCCGAACCTATGAGCGAAGTGCTAAGTGAACTAGTAAATTTGATTGAATTTTTAAAAAATATTGTCATTTATTTCCTTGCAAATTCAAAGCAAAAAGAAAAAATTTTTTATTAGTGACATCGAGGAATTAGAATGTATTTTTGAGACCGGAATTGATAAAGTTATGGCATTTTGATTTTGAAAATTAGTGATATCAGTCGAACCTGAACCAAAATAAGGTCTAAAAGGAATGTTATTTTTTTGAAAAATTTCAACAATTTTATTATAAAAAACAATATTATGTGCCGTAAAAGTATCAGCTAATCTTATTTTTATACCTTCATTATCTCAATTTTCGTCCTCGCAAACATCAATATTGACCAAAAATTTGTATTTTTTAACTTGATTAGTAACAAAAAAATCTTTTGTTCCTTGTAGTTGAATTTCTTCTTTTGTTGTCAGAAGAATATCAAATTTTTTATCAATATGCAAAAGAATTCTAGTTAATATGTTAGAAATTTTATTATCTTGATTTCGTGAAAAGATAGTAAATCCGGAAATTTTTACCTCACTTTTGGGTAAAACTTGGTAAATTCCATTTTCAGGGATTCCAAGACACTTTAAATTAGGCTGATTTATTTTTCTACTTTTTTCTTCAGAAAAAATTAGATTGTCAACTTTGACACAAGAAATTTCATTAATTTTTTCTGAATTCTGGTCAAATATTTCAAAAACGCCTGAGTCAAAATAAGTCGTTCCTTGATTAAAAACCTCGCCAGCTATTGCAATACCACCTACTTCATCGCTGTGATTTATGAATAAAACATTGTTATTCTTATTATTTTTTGATAAATAACCGCCGCTTGTTTTTTTATGAATTTTATCACCAAACAGTTTTTCAATATAATTTTTTTCAAAGCCCGGGATTGATGGAAAATTCAAAAAATTTACCATCATATTTGTATAAATTAGCTTGTTTTTTAGTATTTTGTCAAAAAAATCCAAATTGTTTTTAAATTGTTCTTTTATAAAAGTTAAAAAATTATAGATATAATTTTTTAACGATTGGTCAAAATAATTATCGTAGCTTTTTAATTTTGAAAAATCAAAATATTTATCAAGCATTTTGTCATAATTATAAAACCAATAAATAAAGAAACTATTTCATAGACTATTTTGAAAGAAATTTTTTTCGTTTTCGTAATTAATATTGTCTGAGTTTTTGCTTAGTATATTTCAAGAAATGTTTAAATCATCAATTATACTTAGCATTTTTTTATTTGAATCATGTGGAAAAACTGGACTTAGAACATAGCCCATCATCGTAATTTTTTGAAAAAAAAGCATACTTGATCTTTAATTCATAAAGATTTTTGTATTGGGATTCTTTTAAAAATTGCCTGTTTATTGTTTCTAATACTATAAATTCAATAATAAAACCATTAATTCTAAGTATTTGTAAATTGTCGTCCTTTTTTATCAATTCAGCATTTTTTTCCTGCAAAATAAAATTAATAAATTCTTGACGTTGTCTAAAGGAACAATTTACAAAGCCCAAATCTAAATCGTTGGGCTTTCGACTTATAAAATTTTCCTTTCAAAATAGATAACTTCCTTTTAGAAAAATTTCCAAATTCAAATTATTTTCTTTATTGAATTTGCAAATCAAGGATGCTATTTGGCTAATAATTTCTTGCATTTTTATGGTAAAAATTCCAAATTTATTTCTTTAGGGATTGACTCAACTTTGCGGATTTAGATTCCTTTATTATAAATAGCGGCAATCTTTCGAGTCCAATAGCAAAATCGGGAGTTTTTAAAGGCATATTTTTTATCATTTCGAATATCGCTCGTATTTTTTAGGATCCTTTTTATGATATTATAATGAATTTAACGTTTCATTACGATTTTATTTATACTTTTTTGGTAAAATGGCGGTATTATTGAAGGGAAATTATTTAATCAAATAATTTTAATAATTATCAAAATTCATGTTTTTACCTTTTGTTGTTGATTTTTAAAAAAGAAAAACTAGCTTAACACTTAAAATATAATTGTAATTTTGTTGAATTAGTAATTGAAATTGCCAAAATTTTAACATAAAAAAACATAAATTGGTAGAAAAAGTAGAGCAATATTAAATATTTTTTTTATTTCTACAGAATTTATAGTTCGCAAAAATATCTATAATAAAAATATAATTTTTACCATTTTTTAACAAAAATTATATTTTTGTATTTTTTTTATTTTGTTCTTTATTATTTGGCTTAGCATGGTAAAATTATGACTAACACTAATTTATAAATAAAAATTTATTAAGGATAATTTATGATAATTACAAAAAAATAGAAAAATTACTAGACCTAAGTAAAATTTTATGGTGGATTTTTATCTAAGTCAAGTGTAAATGTAGATGTTTTAATTGATTAAAATGGTTTTCTTGTTGTAAATCACTAGTTATAATCATAAATTGCCAGAATTAATTAAAACTATTAGGGTTAAAAATACAAAATAACAACATTTAGCAACTAAACGTTGGCAAAAACTGAATGCAATGAAGGAAAAGTTACGAATATATTGCCTAAATCTTCTTTTTATAAAGTTTCAAAATTATCTCAAAATTTAGAGGAATAGTCATGATACCTAAAATTTTTACAAAAAAATGAGTTGTTTTTTCAATTATTGGTGCTAGTTTGGGATCAATTGCTATAAGTGTACCTATAATTTATTATGCTCTTACTAGGCCCGTTGAAGTTGAAATAAATAGATTTGAACCTAAAACATTAACTAGTAATTCAAAATCGGCATCTATTTTTTCTAATTCTGATCTAGAAAAAATAGACAATTTTATTTTAGAAAGGGAGTTAAAAAAAGGTGTAGAAAAGAGTGACTTTGCTCTAAAAAGTGAAGTTCAGGTAGGCTATAATTACGAAACTGCAAACCAAATTTTAGCAATTTTAAAAATGTCGAATAACATTAATCAATTTAACAAAGTTAAATCACTATTAAAAGATGCACCTCCTTATTTGAAAAGACCGCGATATGGTTTGAGAAATGAATACGAAATAAGCAATATTCATTTTAATATTAACCCAATTGATAATGTTCCTAAACTTATTAATTTTATTTCAATATATTATGATAAAAGTAAAAAACAGTTTATTGATACCAAAGATAACTTTTGAGATTTAGCATGAACTATTTTGTATTTTAAATTAAATGGTCATGATTTTCAAAAATATTTCGATATTAAAGATTGAATTAGGGAAGAATTCAAGAAAATGAATTTTGAAAGTGAAGAAGTATCGATAAACGGGAGTGAAAATCCAAAATCATTAAGTGATAAACGTTGACTACTCATTAAAAAATATATCTTAATTTTATCAATAATAAATAATTTAGGAAACAACCATTTTTCTGATATTATAAAAGAAAAGCAAAAATCAATAAATATTTTAATTCAAAAATGAGAGAAACATTTTAGACAAATTATTGAGAATCAGGATGTAGAAGAAAATATAAGATATTTGGATGATTCGCCTTTATCAATATTTGGTTTTTACTACCTTAGCAAGAATTTTTATGAGTATTCGCCAGAGTATTTGTCAAAAATAAATGAATATACTAAAAACTGATTGGTAAATTTTAAAACATACACCGATCCTACGGATTATGATGGTGTACTTCTTCTTTATTATTTTGGAAATAATAAAGAATTAGATCCCGAATTACTTAAAAAAAGCGAAGAAATTGTAGATTATGTTATTGAAAATAGATTGTTTCGTCAAGAGGCTGATATCACAAAAACTATTTTTGTAAAACAGATTTTAGAATTAAGCGAGAAAAAAGATAATCAAGTACAAAAAATAAATCAAACAATAGAAACATTATTTAAGCAAATAACAAAAAAACCAGAAAATAATCCTGATTTTTTTGAGGACTTATATAATTATGTATTTTTTTCAATTAAAACTTATCCCGATTTTTTTAAGAGTCAAAAAGATTTTTTAAATACAATAATTGGTTATAGTAAATTTGTAAAAAAACCAATTGATTTTTTTTATTTGTCTAAAGCAATTGCGCTGTTAAATAGCTTTTATAATACAGACAAGCCGGCAAAAATTAATGTTTCCAAGCGAATTTTTGACAATATTATGAATGCAAAACTAGAAAAAAATGCTCCATTTTTTTTAAAATTTATTAACTTATTTATTAAGTTTATTTTTAAAAATGAATTAGATGACAACAAGGAAATTGTCGAATTTATAAACCAAAATCTTGATGAAAAAAATATAAATAACGCTGAATTTTTAGAACATCTTTTTTGGTATATCGAATTTCAAAGCTCAATTAAATCAAAATTAGAACACCAAATAGACTCTACTAAATTAGAAAAATTTATTTCATTGCTAAAAAAAGATATTTTAGGTAAAATTGATAGAAAAGTAGGTAAAACACACTTTTTGAATATTAAAACTATTTATATGATTTATCAAATAGATTGGCTACTTAAAAATGATAAAAATTAAAAATCTAACTAAAAATTTTAACCGAAGAGCTATTTTTAAAAATTTTAACTTAGACATACCATCTAATGAGTTGGTCTTTGTCGTTGGACCTTCCGGAATTGGGAAAACTACTCTTATTAATCTAATCGCTAATTTTAGTCAAAAAGATAAAGGTGAAATTCTTTTCTATAAAGATAACAAAGTTGTTAAAAACCCTTTAATTGACGTTGTTTTTCAAGATTTTAACCTAATTGAATCTGCTACTGGTATGGAAAATATTAAAATTGGTGCAAATGCAATAAATTTTAATATCGATGAAAAGAATATTGAAGAAAATGCAAGTTTTGTTAATATTTCAAAAGAAAATTTAGCAAATAAAGTGAGTGATTTATCAGGTGGTCAAAAACAACGAATCGCAATTTTGCGATCATTAGCGCGTGAATCTGACTTTATTTTGTTAGATGAGCCTACTGGAAATCTTGATGTTGAAAATGCTGAAATTCTTTTTGAAAAAATACAAATATTAAAGAAAAATAAAACTATTTTGATAGTTAGCCACAATTTAGATCTTGCTAAAAAATACGGCGATAGAATAATTTACCTAAAAAATGAGTCTGTATTAGAAATTGATAAAATCGAAGAAATAAATAAAGGTGAATCTTTAAATAAAACTGATTATAATTTTAAATTTGAAAAAAAACCTTTAAAAATAAGTGACAAATTAAAATCAATTATTTTATTTTTGAAGCTAGATTTTAAAAATAAAATAATTATTACAGCTTTACTAATTATCACATTTCTAATTAGCATTTTAAGTCTAAATTTATTTGCTACACTTGATACGCAAGCAAATGCTGTTGACTCGCGACGAATTTATCAATACAATTTGGATTCTTTTGAGGTTCAAAAAAAGAGAATTGCACCATTTTTTGACGAAGAAATCGAGAAATTCAATACTAAAAAAGACATTGTTAATAAAATTATTCCCATTTATTCAACTCAAAACTTTGCTTTTACTTATACTAATAACGACAAAGAATTAATTTCTGAGAAAAATTCTATTGAATTAATCGACCAATCTGATTTTTTTAAAAATAGGTTTAAATTTGACGACAAAAACCTTCAAGGTAATTTTATACAAAATGAAGATGAGATAATTATTTCAAATTCAGTTGTCACAAAATTAAAAATTACTGATCCTATTGGTAAAAAAATTAAAATTAGAGCTATACGTAATTCGAATGTTGATGAAATTCCAACGATTTTTGAAGTCACTATTGTCGGAGTAAATTTTTCAACTGATGCCTTTCGCGGAATACCTTCTTTTTTACATTATAATTTAGCGAAAAAAATTAATGAAGCTTTTTTTGTTAAAAACACAGTCGGCGATTCGCTTTTCAGTGACATAACAATCGCTCCTTTGAATGCAAGAAATTTTGAAGTATTTGTAGTTGAAAAAAAACATTTTTTAAAAGATTTAAAGGTAGAAAATTTAAAAATTAGTGATGGTGAGCTTCCTAAAAATAAAGATGAAATTGTTGTTTCAGTTAACACTATTGATGAAATAAATAATATTATAGATGATTTTAACAATAGAGTTACTGAATTAAACAAAAATAATAATTTTAAAATCGACAAATACGAGAAACTAAAAATAGGGTCTAAAGTTGAATTATCAAACAAAAATGGACAAGATATTCCTTTTAAAATAGTTGGAACTTTTGATCTAAAGGAAAACCATCATTTACAGGAACAAAAATCTGAAGTTGGCGCTCCCGAAGAACAAAGACGTGAATTTAAGAACCATATCATAATGCATAATGATGGTGATCAATATAGAAACGAAATAAGACCATATGCTGCAAAAGTATTCTTAAAATCTGACAATATCAATGAAAATTTAGACTCATTTAAGAAAGATTTCCCAAATTATTGATATTCAAAAGATCTTGACTCAATAAAAATTTTACTTTTAAGCTCCACTTTTTTAGTAAAAGCAGTACTACTTGCTATCCAAGTAATTCTTATAGTTTTATTGGTAATTTTTTCAGTTCTTTATGCAAAAAATCTAACACAATCAAAATTAAAATCAATTGGAATTCTTAAATCGCTAGGCGAAAAAACTAAAAAAATCTTTTTGTTACACATATTAAATATTTTTGCAATTTCTTTCTTAATTTTAATATCAGGACTAATAATAAGTTTGCCTAGCATGCCATATTTTTATAATTTGATAACAACCACTGATTTTATAAGTCCAACTTATACACAAATTTTTATCAATTTCATTGCAATTTGATTCTCAATTAGCTTACTTATTTTTCTTATCTACTTCTTCATATCATTAAAATATTACAAAAAACCTGTTACTGAGCTTCTTAAAAATAGTTTATAATTTTTTAGGTCATTTTATATCTAAATTAGCATACTAATTTAGACTTGATTTAGAAAAAAATCAACGCAGGTGGTTATTAAAATGAAATCAATTTTACTATTTTATAAGCTATTATTTTTTAAGCCCCTTTATATTGTTTCAAACGTTTTTTTATCGTTGAGTTTTCTAATAAGCACACCTCTTCAATTAGCATTTCCTGAACATATAATTATTTTAAGAATATTTGTTTTTGGTTCGATTTTTTTGCTTATTTCCCTTAACCTTTCAAGATACATTTGATTTATTTCCAAATACAAAAAAGAGGCTTTGAATTTGTCAAATGAAAAACTTAAAGAAAAGTATCCTCAACTCTTAAGAATTGAAAAAAATTTACCTCTATATGCAACGCCCGTTTTAAATTATGAATTTTGACTAAGAACTAGATTACCTTTTATTGCTTCTGAATTTAATGAACAAGATCCTGACTATGAAGAAAAACAAAAATTTTTATACAAGATGCATTTAAGATTATACATTGTTGAATCAATTTTAGTTGTTTTTGTAATTGCATGCCTTACCTTATCTTTCTATTTTATATTTGCATGAACATTTTCGGTTAATCCAAGAACTAATAATTTTTCTGTTAATTATAGTCTTATATATTCGATAGTAACTAGTGTTATACTTTATATTCTTGGTATGTTTGCCATAGTGTGAATAAATCTATCAAAAACCAAAATAATACAAATTTCTAAAAATCTTTTAACTATTTCTGTTGAGGAATGTAAAAAAGCCTATAAAAGTACTTTTTTTAGATTTTATATTCCTAAAAAAATTTAAGACTGGATAAATTTTTTAGAAAATCAAAGTTAAAACACAAAATTATGAACACTCCCTGATTTTATCAGTTCAACTTATACACAAATTTTTATCAATTTCATTTAGATTTGATTCTCAACTAGCTTCCTTATTTTTCTTATCTATTTTTTTATATCGTTAAAATATTCTGAAAAAGCTGTTAGCCAACTTCTTAAAAATAGTTTATAATTTTTTAGGCTCTATTATATCTAAATTAGTATATAATTTAGATTTGATTTAGAAAAAATCATTGCAGGTGTTTATCAAAATGAAATCAATTTTACTACTTAATAGACTAGTATTTCTTAAACCCATTTATGTTGTTTCAAGCTTTTTTTTATCGTTGATTTTTATAATAAGCACACATTTTCAACCCATATTTCCTGAACATATACTTATTTTAAGAATACTTATTTTTGGTTCGATTTTTTTGTTTACTTTTCTTAGCATTTCAAGATACATTTGATTTATTCGCAAATATAAAAAACAGGCTTTGAATTTATCGAATCAAGAACTTGAAAAAAAGTTTCCCAAACTTTTAAAAATTGAAAAAAATGCAGCTTGATTTGCAAAAAAAGTTTCAAATTATAATACTTGGTTAAAATTTCAATTACCTTTAATTGCTTCTGAATTTAATGAACAAGATCCTGACTATGAAGAAAAACGAAAATTTATATACAAGATTACTTTAAAATTGCAGATTGTTGAATTGTTTTTTGCTCCTATTTTAATGGCATGCCTTGCTTTATCTTACTATTTTATGATGACAGCACTTATTTCAACAAAAGATAATAATTTATCTGTTATTCCTAACTTTACATATTCGCTGATAACTGGTATTATACTTTTTGTTATTACTAGTGTTGCCTCAGCGTTATTGAATCAATCACTAATCAAATTAATACAAGTTTTTAAAAATCTTTTGACTGTTTCTGTTGAAGAATCTAAAAAAGACTTTAAAAGTATTTTTATCAGATTTTATCTTCCTAAAGAAAATTAAGATTGCATAAATTTTTTAGAAAATCAAAGCACAAATAAATTTATCCTTTCAAAAAATAACCACCACAAACTAACCAATGATTTTTTATGTTGTTTTGTAGCGACAATTAATTTTGAATTTCAAAATTTTGAAAATATGACCCTTGCTTATCAACAAATAAGTTGATTTATTGACTAGTATAACAATTCAAAACTTGAAGGAAACTCCCGCCAAAGTGGCGGGAGTTTTAGTATTCTACTAAAACAAGTCTTATTTTTGACCGTGAATTTCTTATTATAATAAAGGCACAAGTTAATTGTACATAAATAATTTAAACTAAAATTTAGAATTTTAGGAAGTGTTCGTAATTTTCTGTTTTAAATTTTTATAGGTTTTTCAAATAGAAATCTAATTTAATTTCACATTATTTAGCCAATTAGGGAAAATAATTTCTAATTTTTTTAGGTTATATGATGCCTAAATTAGTATATAATTTAGATTTGATTTAGACAAAAATATCGCAGGTGGTTATTAAAATGAAATCAATTTTAGTACTTCATAAACTATTATTTTTTAAACCCCTTTATGTTGCTTTAAACTTTTTTTTATACCTTATTTTTATATCAAGCACACTTTTTCAATTATTTTTTCCTGACCATATACTTATTATAAGAATATTTGTTTTTGGTTCGATTTTTTTGCTTGTTTTTGTTAACCTTTCAAGATACATTTGATTTATTTCCAAATACAAAAAAGAAGCTTTGAATTTATCAAATGATAAACTTAAAGAAAAGTATCCTCAACTTTTGAGAATTGAAAAAAATGTACCTCAAGTTAGAAGTGGTATTTTCACTTATGGTATTTGGTTAAGAAGTCAAATGCCTTTAACTGCTTCAAAATTTAATGAACAAGATCCCGACTATGAAGAAAAACGAAAATTTTTATACAAGATTTATTTAAGATATTATATTGTTGAATCATTTTTTGTGCCTTTTTTAATTGCATGCTTTACTTTATTTTACTATTTTATGTTTACAACAACATATTCAGTAGCTGCAACAAGGGGTACTAATTTATCTGTTATTCCTGATGTTATATATTCAGTGATGACTGGTTTTATATTTTGTGTTATTGGTGTTATTGCCACAGTATGAATAGGTCAATCACAACTCAAATTATTTCAAATTTCTAATAATCTTTTGACTATTTCTGTTGAAGAATGTAAAACAACCTATAAAAGTACTATTTTTAGATTTTATCTTCCTAAAAAAATTTAAAAATAGATAAATTTTTAGAAAATCAAAGCACAAATAAATTAATACTTTCAAAAATAACCACCACAAACTAACCAATGAATTTTTATGCTATTTTGTAGCCACAATTAATTTTGAATTTCAAAATTTTGAAAATGTGACCGTTGCTTATCAAAAAATAAGTTGATTTATTGATTGGCATAACATTTAAAAACTTGAAAGAAAATCCCGTCAAAGTGGCAGGATCCTAAATTTAAAATGTTTGTGTGTTACATTTATATTTTTAATATGGGATGGAATTTATACCTTAAAATGAATTTTTGATTAACAGTTGAAAAATTTATAAACCTTCAAATACCGAAAAAATTTTTAAAAATTCCTATTTTAGGCAATACTTTGTATTTTAAACTATTTTCATTTTTAGTTTTTAAATTTAATCCCGATAAAAAAACAATAAAACATTACTTTTTATTTGTAGTACTTTCTTTGATAAGCTATCCAGTCCCTCTTTTTTTAGTTATAATAACATTGTTAATTACCGGTAATGCTGATTTTCTAAGGAATTTAGATTTAAAATTTTTTAATAATTATTTTATTCGTCATTTGATTGAGATAATTGTCTACTCGCTTTTAATTGTGCCTTATTCCTATTTTTCGGGTTTTCTTCAAAAAATTTTTCATTTATATTTGGTAAAACAAGTTAAAAAAAATCTTGGCAAATTAGACACAAATAATAAATTCCCATTTTTAAACAATTTTAATTATACTAAACATTATGAATTTCTATGTCAACGAAAATTTTATGCGGGTGTTGAAAAAAAACATTGGTATAACCCAGAAAAAATAATTGAAAATATTTTTATTATTATCCAAAGTTGATGGCTAAAAGTTAATTGAAATTTGCCAAAATATTTTGCACATATAATTTTGGAAGTTTTTTTGTTCAACGCTACTGAATTTACAAATTCAAATATTTCTAAAAAAAACTGAAAAATCTTTTTATACATTTATTTTACTTTTGTTTTTATACAGCTTATATTAACTTGATATCCATTTTGAATAATATATTATTTTATAATGGGACATGTATCTGAAATAAATGGCAATTTAAATGATACTAATGACAAAGCAATCCGATTATTACTGTCTGGTTTTTTTACTATAATTTTTGGTTTTCTCATGCTACCCACGGCGGCTTATTATCCTAAATTATGAATAACTTTTTGACTATTTGAGAAATAAATTTTTATTTTTTGATAGTATTATTAAAAGCAAAATGATTGATTCTTAGGCTAGTTTAACTAGTTTATTAATTTAATTTAAGGAAATTTGTTTTGTAAAAATGCATTTCTGATTAACTGTTGAAAAATTTATTAATTTGAAAATTCCTAGAGAATTTTCAAAAGTACCTATTTTAGGTAATATTTTGTATTTTAGGTTGTTCTTCTTTCTTGTATTCAAATTTAATCCTGATAAAAAAACAATCAAACACTTTGTTTTGCTATTTACACTGTTTTTAATAAGTTATCCAGTACCACTTTTTTTAGTTATTTTAGTACTAATTTTTACGCTTAAATTTGATTTTTTAATTCATTTTAATACAAAAGTTTTTGATAATTACTTTTTTCGCCATTTTATCGAAGCAATTTTTTACTCGCTTTTGTTGTTGCCTTATTCATATTTGTGTAGTTTTTTCCAAAAAATTTTTAATTTTTACCTAATGAAGAAATGTAAAAAAAATTTAGGTAAAATAGATACAAATAACCAATTTGATTTCTTAGCTAATTTTGATTTTGAAAAAAATTATAATCTTATAAAGAAAAAAAGCGCTTATATTTGAATCAACGTAAGAAAAAAAGATAGATATAACCCTGATAAAATCATTGAAAATATTTTTGTTATGATTGATGGTTTGTGATTAACTACTAGAGTATATTTGCCTTCCTATTATTTTAAAATATTTTTGCACGTCTTCTCATTTAATACAAAAAGCGCTGATTTAAATCCTATTATTAAAAAAAGGCAAGTTCGTTTCTTAATTATTTATCTATTTTCAGTTTTTATAAATTTTATTATGTTTTGATACTCGTTTTGAGTATTAACTTATTCTTTTAGTGTTACAATTTCAGCATTTGATGATTCTCGCTTAATCCTCAACCATATTGTTCTAGTTTTCGTTGCTATTTTTTTAGTGCCACTTATTCTAGATTGGCTAATTAAATTTTTTGTATTTAAAATTTAATTTTTGTAAAGTTTTAAGAGGTTTTAAACACTCAAAAATTTTATAGATTACAATTTTATTGGGTTATTTACTTGTTTTGGTATAATTTTAAATTAACATAGTAATTTAAAATAAAGTAAGAAAAAAAGTTTATTATGCATGAGAATGTTAGTCAAAAATTAAATGGGCAAGTTTTTACACCAGATTTATTGGTTGACCTTATTTTAGACCAAGCTGGTTACAAAGAAAACATACTTAAAAAACATATTATTGATAACAGTTGCGGTAATGGCCAATTTTTAGTTAAAATTATTGAACGTTATTGCAAAGCTTTTTTTAGGGAAAATTCGAATTTAAAATCGCTTAAGCATCAATTAGAAACTTATATTCATGGGGTTGATATTGACGAAAAACATGTAAAAAATGCCATTTTTCGTGCAAATTTAGTTGTTCAAAATTATAAAATTGAAGGGGTAAACTGAGATTTTAAAGCTAAAAATACCCTTGAAATTGACCATTTTAACGGAAAAATGGATTTTGTTGTCGGAAATCCTCCTTATATTCGCATTCATAATTTAAATAATAATAAATCGTTGAAAAATTTTAATTTTTCAACGATTGGCATGACAGATATTTACCTTGCTTTTTATGAAATTGGTATTAAAATGTTAAGTAAAAATGGAATTTTATCTTATGTTAGTCCATCTTCATTTTTTACATCTAAAGCAGGCTCAATTTTTCGAGAATTTTTATACAAAAATAAAATCATAAAATCAGTTGTTGACCACAAACATCATCAATTTTTTAAAGCAACAACTTATACAACGATTTTCACAATTGACAAATCGGTCAGAAATCAAACGGTCGATTATTTTAATTTTGACAATAAAACAAATTCAATTTTTCTTGTTTCTAAATTAGAGTATGAGCAATTTTATTTAGATGATAAGTTTTATTTTTCCACTCCAGAAAAACTAACTTTTCTAAAGGAAATTATTTACAACAAGAAAAAAAGTGATATTAGTATCAAAAATGGTTTAGCAACTTTGGCTGATTCAGTTTTTATTGGTGATTTTGAATTTAATTCTGAATATGTTTTGCCCGTTTTAAAAGCATCAAATGGAAAATGGGCAAAAATAATTTTTCCCTATAATACTAAAAATTTCCAAATTATTTCAGATTCTGAATTAAAACAGCAACTAGAAATTTTTGAACACCTTAGTTTTTTTAAGGAAAAACTTCAAAAGCGTAGCTTTGACCATTCAAATAAGAATTTTTGATATAGTTTTGGTCGAAGACAAGCTATTTCAGACACTGATAAGGAAAGGTTAGTTTTAAATTCATTAGTCAAAGAAAATAAACCTTTAAAAATAAGTTTAATTCAAAAAAACACCTGTATTTATAGTGGTTTTTACATTATAAGCGAGAAAATTGACTATAAGTCAATTGCCGAAAAATTGCAAAGTGAAGTTTTTCTTAACTTTGTTAAATTATTAGGAAAGTACAAAAATGGTGGTTATTATACTTTTTCAACAAAAGATGTTAAAAAATATTTAGACTTTATGTTCGGGACGTAAATGAAAAAATTAAATAATGATTTTTTAGAAATAATTAAAGAAAGTTTTATAACTTATCTTCATAAAGGTTCGTCAAGATCAACTGAAAAAATAAAGATAATTCATAGTTTTGTTGCTAATTCAATGTTGCAAAACTTAGGTCAAGATTTTAAAATATATTCATTAGGTTTTGATAGCGGAAATCAATTTCAAAAAGAAACTAAAATGATTGGCCGGTATTATGATAAAAAAGTAGATATCGGAATTGAATATAAAAACGAAATAATTGCTGGTATAGGTCTTAAGTTTGTTGTGCAAAATTATTTACAAAATTCAATAAATTATTTTGAAAATATGCTTGGAGAAACTGCAAATATTCGTAGTCAAAATGATAAATTATATTTTCAGATCTTAATTATTTTTGAACAGATTCCTTATTTTTCTAAAAATAGAATTAACAAAAAATGGGAAAAATTAAATTATAAGAACTTTCTTAAATATGCAAAACTTTCAACTGAAAATCAATCAGATTTTAGACATATACCTAATAAAGTTTTAATTGTAATTATCAATTTTGTTTGCTTAAATTTAGAAAATAAATCTGAACACAATAATATGTATGAAATTGAAAATTTTGAAGATTATAAAACGGTCGCTAATTTTCACCTTGACAATTGTTCGAATGCTTTTGAATTTTCAAATATACTAAAACCAATAGAAACTCAAATTCAAAATTCCGTAATAATAAATGATTATGATGATTTTATTAATAGAATCAGTTATTTAATTAAAGGTCATGTAAAAAATTAAATTTTTGAATATCTTAAAATTAAGAATTTTTCTGTTAGATGAAGGTAAAAACACAACTATTTTATATAAAGTATTAAATAGAAATTCTTGAAAATTAGTAGAAAAATTCAAACAACTAGTTTTTATACTAGCCTAATTTTCGATTTTTTCTTGTTCTTTATCTTTTTCTTGTTGTTGTTCTAGTTCTTGTTTTCGTTTTTGTTCTTGTTTTCGTTTTTGTTCTTGTTCTAGCTCTTGTTTTCGTTTTTTAAGCTCCTCAAAAATAATTGCGGGGTCAATTCCGGACCTTCTAAGAACAGTCTCCATTATGTCTTGATAAACTCCACGATCATTTTCAGAAAGATCGTTAATTGTATATTTTCTTTTTAGTTTACGTGGAGATTTGTCTTTCCCACGAGCGTTTATTGGACTTTTCATACCATTATTATAATACTTTTTTTAAAATTAGTAGAAAAAAATTCAAACAACTAGTTTTTATACTAACTTATAATTTAAGTTTTCTACTTTTTTGTCTTTTTACAAGAGGTTAAATTTAAAATAATAAAATTAAGATTTTAGGCAAAAAACCCGTATTTACGGCTATTTTGCATATTTACATTCACTAAAAAGTGAATTTTTGCATCAAACTATCAAACTCGGGAGTTTAAATAAAAAAACATCCTAAAAATGGATGTTTTTGAATTTTGACTTTATTAATTAAGTAATTATTTTTTTACGTTTGGCAATTTTTCTTAAAATTAGGAAAATAACTATTGTAAAAATTGCTCAAAGCATGTGACGACGAAAACGGATTGATTCAATATTAATATTTTTACGGTAAACATGACCAAAAATTGCTTCAATGTTTGATAAACGCCGACGAAGTGTTAAGTCATAAACGAGCATTAAAATAAAAAATCCGCCAGTTGAGACCATACTTATAATAAATTCGGTTGAAAATTGAATATTTTTTTCTGGATAATATTTTAAAGTAATTCAGTAAACTAAACCTAAAATTGCTGTTCCAAGCAAACTAAAAGCAGCCAGTCAAATTGCATTTACCTCTTTTTGATTCAATTTTTTAACTAATCAAGGAATCATTGGCGGCATTTCAAGTCTGTGAGAATTGTTTCTAAGCTGTGAGCGGAAATATTCAACAGATTTTTTAATTGCCCGGTAGTCTAACATGGTTTTTACAAATAAAAATATTACAATTGCACCGATGATTCCGGGAATTATCAAAAGTGGTAAATATTTTTGCTCATAATTTCAACTTGGAATATACTCATAAACTCAAAGCAGTGAAACAGTTAGTATTGCTAAAAAAGCTAGGAGTCAAAAAAGTGCCTTTAGTGGTAAAAAAATTAACTCAAGCCCAAAAATTTTTCTCACTTCTTTTGAAATAAAAGCATTTGCCTCTTGTTGAAGAGTTTTTTGTTCCATTGCCTGATAATAATTTTCTTCCATTAAATGGTTTGAATAATTTTGCGGACTTTTATATTCTGGACGGTAATGATTTTTTTGGGCAAAATATTCATCTGAATCATCAAAATCTTCTTGACTATTAGGATGATTTTGAGCGTTTTTATAGTACCTAGGCTCACGGTAGGCTGAATTTGTAAAACTAGGTCGTTTATGGTAGTTGTTGTTATTAAAGTTCTGTCTTTTTTTCATAATTTCACAAAAGTAGAAAAAACAAATATATTTTTCCTAAATTTTTCCCCTTTTGTAAAATTATACACTATTTTTCGTTAATGTTAGTTTTTAAAATTGCTAAAAATGCTTCTTGAGGAACATCAACAACCCCGAATGATTTCATTCGTTTTTTTCCGGCTTTTTGTTTTTCTAAAAGTTTTTTTCTTCTTGTAACATCACCACCATATAATTTGGCAGTAACATCTTTACGATAAGCCTTAATTGTCTCACGAGCAATAACTTTTGAGCCAATAACGGCCTGAACTGGCACCTCAAATGAATGTCTTGGAATTATTTCTTTTAATTTTTGCGTTAAATCACGTGCTTTTGGATAAGAAAAATCTTTATGAACTATCATTGAAAGGGCATCAATTTTTTGACCATTAAGCAAAATATCTAACTTAACTAATTTTGAAGGTTGCAATCCAATTAGCTCATATTCAAAAGAAGCATATCCTTTTGAAAGTGATTTTAGACGATCAAAAAAGTCAAAAATCACTTCAACTAAAGGTAATTTATAAATTAAACGGCGACGAAAATCATCAATATATTCAAGATCAACGTAAATTCCACGGCGATCTTGACAAAGTCCCATAATTGCACCTAAAAATTCATCAGGAAGAAAAATTTTCGCTAAAATAAAAGGTTCCCTAATTTCACTAATAAAATTAGGTTCAGGAAACAAACTTGGATTGGAAATTTTTTGAATTTCACCGTTAGTGCGAGTTATTTCAAATTCTACAGAAGGTGCGGTGGCAATAATTCCGACATTAAATTCTCTTTCAAGCCGTTCTTGCAATATTTCCATATGTAAAAGGCCTAAAAACCCGATGCGAAAACCAAAACCAAGCGCTTTTGATGACTCTGGCTCATAAATTATTGACGAATCTGAAAGCGAAATTTTTTCAAGCGAGTCTTTTAAAAGGTTATATTGCTGTGAATCAATCGGATAAAATCCTGTATACATCACCGGCACCATTTTTTTATAACCAGGAAGCGGTGAGTCGGCCGGATTTTCAACCAAAGTTATTGTATCGCCGACATTTACATCTTTTGCATTACGGATTGAGGCGGCAATTCAACCAACTTCGCCGGCAACTAGTTCATTTTTTTTGACCTGATTTGGATTAGAAATTCCTAGCTCAATTACGGAAAATTTTAAATTATTAGCCATAAATTTAAAAGTATTTCCGACACTAATTTTTCCAGTTACAACACGAACAAAAATTACAACACCACGATAAATATCAAAATAAGAATCAAAAACCAAAGCTTTTAAAGGATCTTTTTCGCTTGAATATTTAGGAGGCGGGATATATTTTACAATTGCCTCAAGAACATTTTCAATCCCAATGCCGTTTTTTGCCGAAATGAGAATTGCATTTTGAGCTGAAATTCCAATTGTTGATTCAATTTCTTGCTTAACTTTTTCAACATTTGCCGAAGGCAAGTCAATTTTATTAATAATTGGAATTATTTCTAAATTATTTTCAAGTGCCAAATAAACGTTTGCTAAAGTTTGGGCTTGAATTCCTTGACTTGCATCAACTAAAAGCAGTGCCCCTTCGGTTGCAGCAAGAGATCGGGAAACCTCATAAGTAAAATCGACATGTCCTGGGGTGTCAATTAGGTGAAAAATATAAGAATTATAACGTATTTGAACAGCATTTAGTTTGATTGTGATCCCTCGTTCTTTTTCAAGGTCCATCGAATCAAGATGCTGATCTTTTAATTCGCGCTTTGAAACTGTGTTTGTAAACTCAAGAATTCGGTCGGCTAGAGTGGATTTTCCGTGATCAATATGAGCAATTATTGCAAAATTGCGAATTTTTGTATTTTCCATTTAGTTTCGCGAAACGACTTCCTGGATATTATTTCCGCTTCCAGCAAAATGAAAAACAATAAAAATAATTATTAAAGCTAGAACAGCAACCAAGCTAAAAAGAAGCAAAAATAGGGCTATTTTTTTACCGTACTTAATTTCTTTCAGTTTTTGTAAAACAACATTGCCATATATTACTTGATTTGCAGTTTTGTACTTAAAATTACCTTTTTTTTGTTTTTTTCTGAACATTTACAACCTTTTTAGGCAATATAATCTTTTAGAACTTTTGAAGGTTTAAATCTTATTGTTGTTTTAGCTTCGACTGTAATCTGACTTTTGGTGAGCGGATTAAAAGATGAAGAGGCAGGTTTAAAAACTCCTTGGAATGTTCCAAAAGAATTTATAACCAATTTGCCTTGTTTTTTTACAACATCAGCTGTTATTCCGAAAAATTGGTTTAAAACAAGCTCAACATTTTTCACAGGCAAATTTGTTTCGTTAGCAATTTGTTCGATTAGTTCTTTTTTGTTCATTTTTTGTGCTCCATTCTTATTAAATCGCTTTAATTTTAACTTATTTTACCACTTTTTTTTATATTTTTATAAATAATTTTTATTGGACAGCCAAAAAAATCAAAATATTTTCGAATTTGGTTATCAATATAGCGCTGATATGAAAAATGAACCAAATTTTTGTCAGTTACAAAAAAAACAAAACTTGGAATTTTAGCACTAATTTGGCTAATAAAATTAAAAAATACCTTTTTTCCATTGACATTTGGGTGTGGTTGAATTAGTTGAATTTCCATTAAAAACTGATTTAAGTGGTTTGTTGGTATTTTTTTTGACAAATTTTTTTTAGTTTCTAAAATTTGTTCAGCAAGTTTGTGAATTTTTTCACCGGTTTTTGCTGAAATAAAAACTATTGGGGCTCAATCGAGAAATTTAAATTTTTCACGCACTTTTTTAACAAATTGCTGTTGAGTTAAGGTATTTTTCTCGATCAAGTCTCATTTATTAATAACAATTATAATCGGTTTGTTTCTTTCTCAGGCATATCCAGCAATTCTAAGGTCGAAATGATGAATATCTTGGGTAGCATCGATTAAAATCAAACTAAGATCAGCATCATCCAGAGACCGAAATGCTCGTATAAGTGCGTAAAAATCGACAGATTCTACTAGTTTAGATTTTTTTTTGATGCCAGCAGTGTCAATTATTTCAAAAGTCTGGCCTTCTATTTTTCAGAGTCCCGAAATTGAATCACGCGTAGTTCCGGGAATGTCAGAAATTATTGAACGATTTTGACCTAAAATTCGATTTAAAAGGCTAGATTTTCCAGCATTAGGTCGACCGATAATTGCTAATTTAAAAAAAGATTGCTGGTTTTTGGCAGTTTTTTCAAAATTACTAACTAAAAAATCAAGAAGATCGCCAACACCTTGACCATGCAAGGCTGAAATTCCAAAAATTTTTTCAAATCCAAGTTCATAAATACTTGGATCAAAATTTTTGGAATTATCAAGTTTATTTGCCACTAAAATTATCTTTTTTTGCGATTTTCGCAATAAATTCAGGACAAAATGATCCTCAGAGTCAATTCCGGCTGTTCCATCAAGCACTCAAATTAAAATTTGGGCCTCTTCGATGGCAATTTGGAGCTGAATTCTGATTAGTTCCTGAAAATTTTTGGTTTCAATTTGAATTCCGCCTGTGTCAATTAAGGTAAAATCCTTGCTATTTCAGCGCGCATTTTCGTAAATTCGGTCTCTTGTAACACCAGGGGTTGGGTCGGTAATTGAAATTTTTTTGCCAACTATTCGATTAAAAAGTGTTGATTTTCCGACATTTGCTTTGCCAACAAGGGCGACTAAGTTTTTCATAATTAAAGTAAAAAAGAAATTAATTTTCCAGTTGCGAAATTTTTCTCAGGACTAATTTGGAAATTTGCTCGACAATTTCATCTTGATTAAAATTGGTTGTGTCAATAAAAATTGAATCAATCGTTTTTTTTAGTGGATTTATTTTCCTTGACATATCAAGATAATCGCGGCGCTCGATTGATTTTAGAACTTCGGGAAAATTTGTTTCCAAATTTAAACAAGCATTTTGCTTTAAGCGCCTTTTTGCGCGCGTTTGGGCATCACCCCATAGAAAAATTTTTAAATCCGCATCTGGCATAATATTATAAGTTGTATCGCGACCTTCAACGACAATTCCTTTGTTATTTCTTTGAAAATCGTGTAAAAGCTGGGTAATATCAGCGCGAATTTTGCCATACTGAGCGATTATTGCCGCATTTTTTGAAATTAAATCATCACGTAGCAGTTCAGTTACATTTTGATTTTCAAGCCAAACATCACCTTTTGCATCAAGTAACAAAACATTAGGATCTCATTTTTTTGTTACTTGAATCTCTTTTTCAGCATTAATTTTGTGATTTTGGCAAAATAAGGCAACTGCACGATAAAGTGCGCCTGTATTTATAAATAAATAGTTAAATTTTAGTGCTATTTGTTTGGCAATACTAGATTTTCCAACCCCTGAAGGTCCGTCAATTGCAATATTTATTTTTTTAAAAGACATATAAAATTGATTCCCTAAACAATTTATTTGAAATTATAAATTGTTTTTTAAATTATTGAAACTCTTTTAGCCATTTTGCTTTGACTTTGTCTTTTATTTGGCTAAAAACTTGGTTGAGTTCGTTTTTTTGTCTGCTGTTAAATTCAGGAACATAAAAAACTAATTTTACCCGTAAATCACCGATTATTCTTTGATTTTGCGGATCAGGCGCGCCCGCGCGGGCAATAATTACCGTTTGACCTGACTTATAATGACTATAAAGTTGCAGACTTTTCATTCCAGTTGGACTAGGAACTTCAACTTTATTTTCATTAATAATATCAACTATCGAAACTGGCATCTCTACATGAATATCATTTCCTGATCTTGAAAAGTATTTGTGCGGGCGAACATTAATTTCAATATTTAGATCGCCAGAAGGTCCACCTTTGTGACCAGGACCACCAAATCCTGCAACCCGAATGAACATTCCGTCTCTAATTCCGGCTGGAATTGAAATTTCAATTTCTTCTTTGGTTTCAATTATTGTTTTTCCACGGCACTTTTTGCAACTTTTTGTAACAGTTTTTCCACTTCCTGAACACACCGAGCAAGTTGTTTGATTTTGCATACGACCAAATCCAGGAATGTTAATAATTTCATTTTGAACTCCTTGGCCATGACAGTTGGAGCAAGTTTTTATGTCTGAGTCAGAATTTGCACCTGTACCTTTACACTGATCGCACTGGGAATATTTAGTAAGTTTTTGGCTGACTTTTGTTCCTAAAATTGACTCAATAAAGCTAATATAAATTCGAGCAGTTAAATTTTCACCTTTTAAAGGTCCGCTATATTTTTGGCTTCGTCGCGATCCGCCAAAGCCAAAGCCAGAAGTAAAACTTGAAAAAATATCAGCAAAATCAAAACCGCCAAATCCAGAAAAACCACCGCCACCTTGTTGATCAAATGCTGAATGGCCATAACGGTCGTACTGACTTCTTTTTGAATCATCAGAAAGAATTTCGTATGCTTCTTGAATTTCTTTGAATTTTTCTTCGGCCTGTTTTTGTTCTTCAGCAGATTTTTTTGTGTTTTTATCAGGGTGGTAAATATTAACTAAGTTTCGATAGGCTTTTTTAATATCGGATAATGTTGCGTTTTTGTCAATTCCTAAAGTTTTATAGTAATCTTGTTTTGCCATAAAATTGACATTTCCTTTTTTAAATTTAAAAACTTTTTTATTATTTTGGGAAAAATAATAAAAATTTAAGACTTTTTAAAGTAAAAGTCTTAAATATTAATATAAAAAAGACACACCGCCAAAAAGCAAGTGTGTTTTTTATAAATTTTAGGTTTTAATTTTGTTTGATTTCAGCATCAATTGTATTTGAATCTGAATCAGTTTCACTTGCACTGTTAGCTTGTTGAGCACTTGCTTGGGCAAAAGCTTGGGCTGCTTGCTCAATTTGGTCTAATTTTGTTTTTAGTTCGTCAATTTTTTCTTCTTTTAAAAGATCTTTGAGTTCTTGAATTTGTTTTTCAAGAAGTTCTTTTTGTTTAGGGTCAATTTTTTCACCTTGATCAGTTATTGATTTTTCAAGTTGATTAATAAGACCTTCGGCACGAACTGTTGTTTCAATTTTATCTTTTTTGATTGCATCAGCTTCACGATTTTCTTCGGCTTCTTGAATCATTCTGTTAATTTCTTCTTCAGATAAAGTTGAAGTATTTTTAATTGTAATTGTCTGTTCTTTTCCAGTTTTTTTATCTTTTGCTGAAACAGTTGTAATACCGTTAACGTCAATTGAAAAACTAACTTCAATTTGTGGAAGACCACGAGGAGCAGGCTCGATTCCTGAAAGATTAAAGCGTCCTAACATTTTGTTATCAGCAGCAAGTTGTCTTTCACCTTGAACTACAGAAATTGTAACTTCGGTTTGATTGTCCTCAGCTGTTGAGAAAATCTGTGATTTTGTTACCGGAATTGTTGTATTTCTTGGAATTAATGGGGTTGAAACTCCACCTAAGGTTTCAATTCCTAAAGTTAAAGGAGTAACGTCCAATAATAAAACATCACTAATTTCTCCAGCAAGAACTCCACCTTGGATTGCAGCTCCAATTGCCACAACTTCATCAGGATTTATTGAACGATTTGGCTTTTTATTTAAAGTGTGTTCAATCATTGTCTGAACAGCTGGCATACGTGTTGATCCACCAACAAGAAGAACCTCATCAAGCTCACTTGCCTCAATTTTAGCTTGTTTTAAGGCATCAACGATTGGTTTTCTTGTGCGGTCAATTAGGTGAGCTGTCATTTTCTCAAAGTCTGATCTTTTTAGTTCAAGTTCAACGTTGATTGGCCCATTTTTTCCGAGACCTAAAAATGGTAAGGAAATTGTTGAAACACTTTGATTTGATAGGTTAATTTTGGTTTTTTCAGCTTCTTCTTTTAGACGAGTAAGTGCCATTTTGTCGCTTTTTGCATCAAAATCGTACTCTTCTTTAATTCTTTTAACCATTCAGTCAACAATTTGATTATCTCAGTCATCACCACCTAAATGGTTATCACCACTTGTTGATAAAACTTCAAAAGTTCCGTTAGATAATTCAAGAACTGAAACGTCAAAAGTTCCACCACCTAAGTCATAAACAAGCACTTTCATTTCTTTTTCAGTTTTGTCAAGACCAAATGCAAGTGCGGCAGCTGTTGGTTCGTTAATTATTCTTTCAACTTCTAATCCTGCGATTTTTCCGGCATTTTTTGTTGCTTCACGTTGAGCATTATCAAAATAAGCAGGAACTGTGATAACAGCTTTTGAAACTTTGTGACCAATCTTTTTTTCAGCATATTCTTTTAAATAAGCAAGAATTTTTGCTGAAATTTCTTCAGGCTTGTAGTCTCTTTGGTTAGCACGAACAGTTTTATCGCTACCCATTAATCTTTTAACAGATGCGATTGCTTCAGGGTTGGTTTCTAGTTGACGTTTTGCCGCATCACCAACAATTTCCTCACCATTTTTAAAGGCAACAACAGAGGGAGTTGTTCTTTTTCCGTTAGGATTTTCAAGAACAACAGGTTTTTGATTTTCAATAATTGCAACAACTGAGTTTGTTGTTCCTAAGTCAATACCTAAAATTATTTCTTTTGCCATATTATGTTTTCCTTTCATTTAAAAAAATAAAAAATATTTGTCTTTTTTTGTCTGACAACAAATAGTATAACATATTTTTTGGCACTCACAAGCAAAAAGTGCTAATTTTTTTTTAAAGAAATAAAAAAGGCAATAAATTCAAGGGTTTTTTTGAACCTAAATTAAAAATTTTAAAGTTCTTTTAGTTGACTTTCGATGTTTTTTTCAACTTTTTTCATCGCTTTTATTTTATAAATTCCGATAAAAAAAGAAACTAAAAAAACTATTGCAATTACAGCTGACAATAATGCTATTGCAAGTCAAGTTGCCTCAACAAATTCGGTTCGAAATCCTTCTTCGCCATTGACTTGAAGTATATAATAAGTCAACAAGCCGATAAAAACAAGTAAAAAAGTGAAAAAAAGTGCTAAAAAAATTTTGCTAACTTTTTTAATTTGTTTTATTTTAGGTTCTGCCGTTCTTTTATAGGATTCAAAATCCATATTCTTCCTCCAAGTAATCCAATAGTTTAAATAATAATTATATCAAATTTTTACTAAATCATAACAGTATTTCAAAAAATTAATTATAATTTTATTATTAAAGGACACTTATGGAAAATTTTGACCAACTAATTAAGAGTACAAATCTGCCGAAAAAAACAGGTGTTTATCGTTTTTATGATGAAAATAGTTCACTTTTATATGTTGGCAAAGCAAAAAATTTGCACTCAAGAGTCAATCAATATGCAAAAGGGTCAACAAATTCTTATAAAACTTTTTTGCTAATACAAAAAATTAGGAAAATTGAATATGACATTGTTGCCAACGAAAAAGAAGCACTAATCCTTGAAAAAGAATATATTAGCAAATATCAGCCAATTTATAATATTAAATTAAAAGATGACTCTGGATATCCTTATATAAAATTGGAATTAATTAAACAATTAAAAATTTCACTTGTTTACAAAGTTCCTAGAAGAAAAAATGATCCAAATGTCTTTTTTTACGGACCTTTTCCAAGTAAAAAATACGCTTTTGCCTTAAAAAAATTTCTTGAAAGCGAAACCTTATATGAAAAAGGTGAAAAAGCCTCTAGTCAAAATGTGGAATTTTTTCGACAAAAGTTCCTTTTTTGCAAAAATTTGCTGCAAAAAAGGAACGAAATCGCACTTCTTGAGGAAAAATTAGAAGCTGCTAAACAAAATTTTCATTTTGAATTGGCCCAAGAATATTTTGATGCTATTAGTGGTCTTAAAAATGCAAGAAGTCAAGAGCAAAACATTGACCTAAATAACGCAGAAAATCTTGATTTTCTTTGGTTTTCTAGTCTTGATTCTGACTCTTTAGTTGTCAGTTTTGCCTTTTACCGAAACGGTATTTTTTTGTCAAACAAGCATTTTCATCTTGAAATTGTTCTAAATACTTATGAGACTTTAGTTAATTTTTTAAATTCGTACTATAAAAATCATATTTCTCCTGACAAATTGATAGTTGATTTTAGCTTTGATAAATATTTTGATTTTTTTGACAGCAAAATTAAGCTAAAAATTGCAAAAAGTAAACAATATAGGCAAATCTTGGACAATTTAAAGGAAAATCACTTTGATTTTATCGCTAGTCAAGTTAAAAATCAAAATAAAGTCCAAAATTTTGAAATTTTGGAATTAATTAAGCAAAACCTAAAAATAAAAAGTGCCAACAAAATAATGGCAATAGACAATTCTTTTTTAACATTTGTGCAAAATGTTGAAAAAACCCCACAAAAAACAGGAAAACAATTCCCAACAACAGGAATTATTTTCTACATCGATGGATCATATGAGCCTAGTTATAGTCGTTTTTTTAATTTTTCTGGGTCTAAAAAGGGCGACACGAACTATATGAGGCAAGGGTTTGAAAAATACTTTAAAATTAAAAACTCCCTTAAACCCGATGTAATTTTGGTTGACGGCGCAAGTAATCAAGTCAATGTGATTGCAAGTGTTTTAGAAAACATCGGAATTCAGGCACCTATTTTTGGACTTGTTAAAAATAAAAAGCACAAAACTAGCCATGTAATTGACCAAAAAGGCAATATTGTAAAAATTGATCAAAAAGTATTTAATTTTTTTCAAAATGTACAAGAAAAAGTTGATATGTTTGTAAAATCAAAAATGAAAAAAAATACACTAAAAAGTCTCTTGCATGAATAAAATAATTTAAAATTTTTTGGAATTAAAAAAATTTTAAATTTATGACTTTTTGCTTTTAAGTTTGTCCTGAGTTCCCAGTTTGATGCCAAAAATTCACTTTTTAGTGAATACAACTATGCAAAAATACCGGTAAATCGGTGTTTTTTGACGCTAAAACCTTAATTTTTATTCTTTCAAAATTAAGCTTTTGCAAAAAAAAAAAAAAAATGCTTGGTCAAAAATAAAGTTATGTTATAATTAAACTCACTTAAGAATGAATTTCTGAGTTTCCCAGTTTGACGAGATAATTTTAAAAAAGGGTCGGGTTTTAGGGGATTTTTTAATTTTTCTGGCAAAAGTTAATTACAATTTTTTACTGATTTACTAAAATATCAAAGTAAAAATCACACTCCTGAGTTTCCCAGTTTGATGGAAAATTCACTTTTTAGTGAATATAAAATATACAAAAATACCCGTAAATCCGGGTTTTTTGGTGCTAAAATCCTTATTTTTCCCGAGTTTCCCAGTTTTAAGGCAAAAATTCACTTTTTAGTGAATCTAAACATGAAAAAACACCCATAAATCAGTGTTTTTTGAACGTAAAACCTTAATTTATATTAATGTCATTTAATTGCATTTTAAGTAATTTTATGGTATAATTATAAATTATGAAAAAACAAAATAAAGATGGTTTTATTGAAGTAAACAAATTGTTTGGCAAAAAACCTAAATATTTTAAGGAAATTTCAAACATGAAATTTGAAACAAGTTATTTGGAAACAATCAATACTTTGATATCTTAATAAATTACTAATAAAATTGTAATTAACTTTTACCAAAAAACTTAAAAAATTGCCTAAAACCGGATGCTTTTTTGAAATTACCTTATCAAACTGGGAAACTCAGGAAAAAAAAATGCTTGGTCAAAAATAAAGTTATGTTATAATTAAACTCACTTAAGAATGAATTAATAAATTTTGATATTGAATTAAGGGGGGAATTAGATATGTTTTTTGGCATGAAAAAAATGAAATAATGCGAATTTTCCATTATGTTTTTAAATATGATGGAATGCCTTAAATTTAACCGTTTAGAAATCTTCAAATTTATGGCTTTTAATTATTGTTCTTTCAAAACTTCATATATTTTTTTAGGTTCAATGTAAAAACGAGTTTTCTTTTTACATTGAGTTTAAATAGTAGTTGTTTTTTTATGACTTTTTGCTTTTGAGTTTATCTAATAAGTGATTAAAATCTAAATTATTTTCTAATTTTTTGTCTGTTTGTTCGGTAAAACCGTTGTTTTTTGTTAGCTCAATTTTGGTATTATATTCAATAGTTAATTCAGAAATAACCTCAAAAACAGAGTCAATTAACTTTTTAAAATAATTTGACTGGTCAGTTTGGTCCAATTTCTCAATAAATTCGTGTGGCAAAATTTTAGCAAAAAAAGACTTAAGTGCATCTAAAACTTTGGTATTGTTAAGGTTTTTGTCAATAAACTTATACAAAATTGGTTTTAATTTTTGGGAATTATTAGACAATAAATTAAAAATTATGGCATATAAATCGGGACTATTTTGATATTTATAGTTATTAACCAGGAAAACATCATCCATAATTGCACTAATTAAATCATTTAATTCTTTAAAATTATCTTGTGCCAGGAAATCTGAAAAAGACTCAAAAATTAAATTTAAAGACTGATAATTTTCAGAATTTTTGTCAAGAATAAAACTTAAATTAATTTTTGAAATAAATGGTAAAAATTTACCAAGCAGAGACTTAACAGAATCTAGTTGTTTAGCCGAAGGTGAAAAAGAGATAATATCTTGGAAAAGATTATAAATATTTCCCTTATCTTTGATAAAATCACTAACTTTATTGGTTAAATTAGAAATAATATTAGAAAAGAAGGAAAAATCGGACTGATTATTGCTTACACCACTTTTTATTCCAAAAATAACTTCGTTAGATAACAAGTCAATTAAATTTTTGAAAGTTTTAGCATTAACTAATATGTCGCTAACGCTTGTGATCAAAGTTATAAGCGAATTTATGTCTTCTTTTTCAATATTAAAGCCAAATTGAGTTGATAAAGTCTCAAAAATAGCACTTAAAAAATTAGGTCTTTTAAGGGCTTCTATTACAAAATGTTTAATAAAAGTTACTGATTTATTGTAATTATTTGAATTTTGTAAAAATAAATACAAAACTTGACTAAAAGATTTAGCTGATACATAATCTTGGTTATTGTTTATTAATTCTGTAAAAATAAAGGTGACAAATTTTTGAACTGAATTAAATTGAAATACTTCTTTTATTATTTGCTGAATATTTTCTTGAGTTGAAATTGAGCTAACTAATAATTTAGAAATTGCCGGTTGGTTAAATAGTAAATTATAAAATAAATTAACTGTTTTAGTGTGGTGACTCTGAACATATTGACTAGACAAAATTTCCTTTAAAAGTCCAAGAATATTTTCCTGTGAAAGTGATTTTTCCTTCAAAAAACTCAATAAATCAGGGGATGTTTTTGTTTGGTCCGATGCGGATAAGTCAGAACTTTCTTGGTCTAAAGTCGAATCAGATTCGTTTTGTTCAACATTTTGGATAGCTGAATTTGCAATAAATTCCTGAGCATACTGTGTTAAATTTGTGAAAAAATCACTTTTTAAAATTACTTCAACAACATTATTGAATGCCTCAAAATTTGGTTGAGATCTATTGGAAAAAGTGTTAATTAAATCTTTAAATACATTGACAATATCGCTCTGTTCTGAATCAAAAAAGCCAACAAATTGAGTCAAAGCACTGGCATAATTTGTTGATTCTGGCTGCTGAAATGAAATTGTATGCAGATCTTTAATACTTTTTTCTTCAAAACTAGAATTTTCATTAATAAAATTTTCAAGCGAACCATTGACAGTGATTTTTTCTAAAATTTCCTTATTGGAACCAAAATCTAATTGCTGAGACTCTAAATTATTAGACGAAAAATTAGTTAGTAAAATTTCATCGTTTTCATCGCGTTTTTTAGATTTATTAAGACTTTTTGGGGATAAAGCTAATGAAATAATTAAATTTTGCGCTATTTGTTTGTTAGCCTTTATTTGAGGTCTGAAATCTAAATCTGTATCAAAAAATGGGTCTGATTTTCCGTCTCAAGATTTTTCAAAAAATGGATTTATGAAATTAACGCCCATTTGTTGTGAGACTTCTTTTATTTCATCGTTTAGACGACTTATTGAAAGTAAATTAGGTTCAAATTCTAGCAAATAATTTTTAAGCAAATCATTTAAAAATTTATCAATTTTTGCATGTTCATTATAATATCCGATTAAATTTATGTAAGTTTCAGGGTTAATATTTTTAATTAAAGTTATTAACCTTTTCAAATTATGCTTAATTTTTGTAAATGCATAATTAATATTTGTTGTTATTGTCTCGTATGAATTTTGGGATCTATTACCTGAAAGAACAGTGTCAAAAAAAGTGCTATTAAATGTATTAAGAAAGTCTTTAGAACCAATTGAAATTGTAATTAAATTAGCGTTTCGGATTTCATTTCTTAAGTTTGAAAAATCACCGCTAAAATTTTCAAATACTGAACGAATCGTGTCGGCAAAATTTGAAGAATTGTAAGTTTGAGCCCTTAAATTAACAAGATTTTCATCACTTATAATATTATTTTTTGGATCAAGAAGATAAATTCAATCTAGAATTGAGGAATTATTTAGGGCTAAATTTTTAAAAGATTTTACAGAATTAGGTTGGATACTTTGGGCAAAGTTGGCAAAAAAAGCAGGAAAAGAGATCCCGCTTATAGAACCGTTAGTCATTTTTCCGCGCCCGTCAAGATTGCTTTCTCAATCAAAACCTGAGCTAAGCGAATCGCCTAATGCTAAATATTTTAATTCTTTTAACAACCCAGTTTCTGATTTTTTCAACAAATTTGGTGATAAATTAGTATTTTTTGCACTAAAAACAACTGCGCTTGAAATAATTCCAGCGTATAAGAGAAATGGTGTGGATGTTTGAAAGAGAATTTTTAAAGCTTTTTTCATTAGACCAAACCTCAATATTTAAAGATAAATTATACCACATGAGCACTAAAAACGTATGTTTTTCACTTAATAATGCAATTTTAATGATTTTTTGAAAAAAGGGGAAAAATTAAGGATTTACTAAGGAAAAAGTTTCTCCTTTGTTTTCAAAAATTATTTTATCATCTAGTAATTTTTGAAAACATTGATCTAAATAGTCGCGAGTCTTTTTCTTTAGGAAAGAAAAATCCGTTACTTCGAGAATTAATGAATATATATCCTCTTTTGAAATTGATTTAGTTTTTTGAATTATTGTTATAATCAAATCCTTAATTTCAAAATAATGTATTTCTCTTATTGGTCTTTTTGGTTCAAGGAAAAAATTATATTTTGTTACATTTTTTAAAAAATAATGGGACGGACTTTCAAAAATAACGTTGTTTTCTATAAAATTATGTGCAATTTTCACACTTTTTGCTTTTATAGAGTTGGTAATTTTTGAATTTCCGCTTAATCAAAGGACAATTTTTTGGTGTTCTAGCTTACTGAGAATTTTAACTCTTTTAAAAATTTCCTCAAAAAAAGAATATTCGGTTTTAGTTTGATTTCATAAGTCAGTCAAATTTTCATCCGTAAATAAAAATCTTTTTTCAAAAAAGGACCTAAAATCAATTGGTTGTCTTTTTTTAACAATAGCTAATGGGGCGCTAAGTTTTTCAGCTGTTTTTGGCGATAAATCAGAAGGATTTTCTTCAACACCCAGCGGTTTTTCTTCTTGAGATTTAAGTTTTTTTATTATTTCTTTTATTTTTTTAAGTTGACTACCCCTATTTTGGAATCAATCTAGCGATCAAATTCTAAGGATATTTCAACCTCGAGACATTAGAACATTTTTTCACAAAATTTCGCGATCACGGGCATTTTTATGTTTTAAAAAACCAGACCCATCACATTGAATTCCGAGTAAATAACTATTTTCATTTTGCGGATTTAAAACTGCTAAATCGATTTTGTAATCTGAATATCCCACGTTTTTGACAACTTTTAGGCCCATATTTGTTAATTCTTTGTAGACAGAATCCTCAAAACTTACTTGTGATTCTGAAGTATTATCAGGTTTATTTTCTACAAACAAATTATGTTTAGCGATTTCTAGATATTTTTTAAGAAAACTTGCCCCACGTGTACGGACTTTTTCTAAATCAATTTGCTCAGGATCAAGTGATGTAACCATTATTGTTGAATATTTTGCACGTGTAAAGGCAACATTTAGACGTCTGTAACCATTTTTTTGGTTAATGGCTCCAAAATGAAGTGAAACTCTGTTTTGCTCATTAGGACCAAAATTTAATGAAAAAATGATTATATCGCGCTCGTCACCTTGAACTGATTCAATATTTTTGACAAAAATTTCGGTAGATGATTCATCGCTAAAAAACTGGGAAAAATAAGGCTTATTTGCTTTAAATTTTTCTAATTTTGATTGAATGAGATTTCGCTGTACTGAATTAGTTGTAACAATTCCTATCGAAAATTTGTTTTGATATTTTGTAAGAATTTGGTCTAGTATTTCAATAACAGTATCTGCTTCTTTTTCATTTCTTCGCTCTTTATAAAGTGCATTTTCAACTTTTACAAGCTTAATACCTTGCAAATCCTGAGGTTTTTGACTTGTTGGAAAAGTAACTAAATCGTTATTATAAATTTCAATGTTAGAAGGTTGAATTAATTCTTCAAACTTTGAGCGATAGTGTCATGTTAGCCTGTAAGATTTTAAAAATGTTTGACTGACATCAAGAATTGAGAGATAATCTGAAACATTAAAGTCAGTAAAATCAGATTCTTCATCCTCGCTTTCAGGAATTGTGTCAAAAAAATTTGTTGGGGGCATTTGTTCTTTGTCACCAGCAATTATATATTGCTTTGCGCGCACAATTGCTCCAATTGCACTTTCGGGTTTTACTTGTGATGCCTCATCAAAAATAACAAGATCAAATTCCATATCACTATTTTTAATGTAGGAACTTACTGAGAGTGGCGACATCATCAAACAAGGCTTTAATTTTCTTAATAAATTCGGAATTCTGACAAAAAGTTCGTGAAACGGCATTAAACGCCGAGATTTATTAGCTTCTTGTCTTAAAATTCTAATTTCTGGAGTATATTCAGAAACTGAGTCAATTTGGGGAATTTTTTCAAGAAGAATGGCATCAACTCTTTTTGCCGACAGTAAATCTAATTTTTCTTGGGCAAGCTCAAATTTATCTTGATTTGAACTTAGTGTTTGTCAATCATAATTATGAAATTCGGTGCTAATTATTTGATCTATTAAAATTTTGTAAAATTTTTTGGCAAAAGTTTTATAAAAATCAATTTCTAAGTTTTGGTCAATTGCTTTATTTATGAAGTCATCAATTCCAAAATCTGATAAAAGGGAAATATTGGCATTAATTTGGGCAATTTCATGAATTTTGTCTATCTTATATAGTTTTGTTTGAAGATTGCTTTCGAATCTTTTCTTTTCTAAAAAGTTAAAATTAACCTCTTTTGAATCAAATTCAAGCGAAAATTCTCGCCAAATATCAACAAATTGACTAACAGGTTCAAATAATTTTTTATTCAAAAGCTCTCTTGTATATTTTGAATCAAGGAAAAAATCAACAAATTGCTTGTCTTGAACTTTTACTTTTGTTGTATCATTCAAGATTTTTAACTTTTTATAAAACTTTAATTGATAAAAATTTGCCTGGATTTGGGCGGGATTTGTTTCACCAGGTTTGAATAAAAGGGTTGAAAGCCATTTTCCAAGCGAGATTTTTTTGTTTTTTAAGGTAATAATTTCTGATGAGTTTTCAAGAAAAGTTGTGTCAGAAAAATCTTTCTTAAAATACGGAGTTAATTTTTGTTTGATTTTTTTGTATCTAAAGTCTAAAAATTTAAGTTTTTTATTGAGATGATCTTCAATAATTTGACAACACTCTTTGACAGGAACATCTAAAGGAATTTGCTTAAAATGAACGTAAAGTTTTTTTTCTAAGTCAGAAATATCTGATTGAATTTGCAAAATTTGCGAATATTTTTGAATTTCTTGGGACAAATTTTGCAACTTTTCGAGCTCAGCCAAATCAATTTTTTCTAGGTTATTTAAAATTTTTAAAAAATCAAACAAGTAAAGAATATTATTTAAATGTTGATCTGGATGCATCAAGAAAAAATTAAACTCTTTGATGTTATTGAAAATAGTATGACTTAAATTTGTCAAACTTAAAATTCAAGTTCTAAATTTGTCTTTTTTGAATTCATCAATAGTTTTTTGACTAAAACCATATCAAGGGTGTTTTTTTAAATTAAAGTTGATAGTTTTTATTTTCTGAAATAAATCACTAAGTCCTCATTCAATTTTTTGAAGGGCAAAATAGTCAATTTTTTTTAGTTTTTCTTCTGAAATTGAAAATTCAAAATTTGGAATATCAATCAAATTTTGATATTCAGCAATTAAGTCATAAACACTTTTTTGTAACGGAGGACGAACTTGAGTCAGTTTTTCACCGTAATTATTCAGTTTTTGACGCAATTCAATATAATTATTTTCAATTAAAGCAGACTCTGAAGCATTCAATAATATTGAATTAGCCCCTTTTTCGAGCGTGGTTAAAAGATTGTCAACTACATCTTTTTTGTTAATATTTTCGTTGTGAATAGCTATAACTGAATCAGAAAGTCCGATTTTTTTAAGGTTTGAATAAACAACATTAAGTGCGGCTAGTTTTTCTGAAACAAATAAAACTGTTTTATTTCTTGCTAAAAATTCATTAATTATATTAGTGATGGTTTGGGACTTTCCGGTTCCAGGAGGACCATCAAGAATGAAATTTTCACCACGAATTGCAGCCTGAATTGCTTTTTCCTGAGATGAATCGGCTGGCAAAATATGAAAATAATCTGATGGGGCAAGATCATTATTAGAACTAGAACCGACGACAGTATCTTGATTATTTTCACCGATAGGGGCGACAGAATTATTTGGTTTGGGGGTAGAATTTCCAATTATTTCATTATAAAAAGGATTATTAATTATTTTTTCTTCATTTTCAACTAAGTCAGTGTAAATTTCAATTTTACTATAATCAAAAAGGCTCAATTGAATTGAGCGAATTATTTCTCAATTTGAATTAGTGTTATTTTTGTGAAATAATTTTTCAAAATTTAGAAAATTTTCCCTAATTGAGAGTGTTGTATCAATTTTAAACTTAGATAACTGGCTATCTAAGTTTAAAATTTGTAATTTTTTAAGAAGAGTTAAATTTATACTTAATGATGAATTATCAAGAAATTCGAGTCAATATTTCTCTTTTCCTTGCTCTAACATTCGGCTAAGTTGGGCAGGAAATAAAAAAATAGGACTATAATAAGGGGTTTTTTCATCATCTTTTTCAAATCATTTCAAAAATCCAATACCAAGATAAAGAATATTTATCGCTTTTTCTTCTTTAAAATTTTTGGATTTTGAGTACAAATTTTTAATAATTAAATTCTCTTGCTCAACGGGAAAGTCTGATATTATCAAATTTGAGATGTTTTTAGTGTTTATTAATTCATTTTGAATTTCTTCTAGTGTTAGTGGTGTAAAATTTTTAGGCTTTGATTTTGAAGTTGACTGCTTTTTAGCATTTTTTTCGGGGTAGCGAAAAAATATTTTTGCTTTAGTTTCTACAACATTATCAAGAAAATCATTAAAATTAGGCAATAAAATTCCAAGTTTTATTGGCCTTGTTTTTGTTGGGATGTTTAAATTAAAATTGATTAATCGATTTCTTTTGGAAACATCAAGCAATTTATTTTGTCATTTTTTTAGATCTTCACGAACATTATCAACTTCCATATTTCCCTTATTAAATCAAGTTTTATTATAATATTATAAAATATTTTTTGTAATTTTATTTAAATTAGCTCGAAAATAAAGAATTGTTTCTTGCCTTTTTTAATTAAAAAGAGGTTGTTTTGATCAGCTAAACTAGTATTAATTCCAGAAGAAGATTCAATTTTTATACCGTTAATTTCGAGAGCTTTATGTGAAATAAATTCATTTAATTCACGTTTTGAGCTAAAAATGCCTAATTCAATTAGACTGTTTTGGCCAAAAAAATTTGCACTAAAATAGGGCAAAATTTTTTTTAGTTCCAACTTATCATTAAAAGTTATTTCAAAATAATTTATTTTATTAAATAGAATTTGGGTTATTTTTTCTGCAATTTCAAGTCCTTTTTGGCCGTGAATGTTAAAAACAACCTCTTTTGCCAATTCTTTTTGCAAAATTCGGTCTTTTTTATTTTGATTGTGCAAAGAAATTAACTGTCTAATTGAATCTAGATCTAAAAATGACAGTCAGAGCATGATTTTTTCAGCCTGTGAATCACTTTGATTCAACAAAAATTGATATAAATTAAAAGGTGAATACATATTTTTATCAAGCCAAATCGGTTTTCCAAGACTTTTGCCAAATTTTTCATTATTTTCATCAGTAAGTAAATTTGTTGTAAAAACAAAGGTCTTGTCCTTATTTTTTAGGTTTGATTTTTTAATAAAATCAAGGCCAGTGACCATATTGCCTCATTGATCAGATCCCCCTGATTGGGCAATTATGTCGTGATTTTGGGATAAAAATTTAAAATCTCACCCTTGAATTAGTTGATAAGAAAATTCTGTAAATGAGAGTCCAGATTCAATCCGCGAAGAAACAGAATCTTTAGCTAACAAATAAGCAATATTAATATTTTTACCAATATCACGCAAAAAGGTTAAAATATTCATATCTTTGTAAATTTCAAAATTATCAAAAACAGGTAAATTAAACGATTTTAATTGATTTTTTATTTTTTCAGTATTATTTTTGACACTTTCAAAGTCAAGTAATTTTCGTTCATTAGGTCTAAAAGACGGATCTCCAATCATTCCAGTTGCCCCACCGACAACCGCAAGAACCTTAATTCCAAAATTTTGAAGACGTTGTAAAAGATTTATTGAAATGTAATTGCCCAAATGAAGCGAAGGTGCCGTTGGATCAAAGCCGATATAAATTCCATTTTCAGAAGAAAGATTTAAAAATCTATCAGGATTAGTGATATCTTTTAAAATTCCTCTTTGTTTTAGCTCATCAAGAAAATCAATTTTATTTTTGTCAGACATAGAAAAACTCTCCAAAATTAGTGCTATTTTTTCAATAAAAGGGCGATTTCTTGATCATAAATTGGCTTATTATCAACATAAGGCGTTTCTAAAATTATTGGAATATTATCAAAAAGTGGGTCATGAACAATTTTTTGAAGAGTTTCAAGACCAATAAAACCTTTGTCGATATTAGCGTGACGATCTTTTTTTGAACCCAGCGGATTTGCTGAATCATTTAGATGAATAACTTTTATGTGATTTATTATTTTAGTTTTTATTAATTCTTGTTGAAATTCAGCATAATTTTTAAGATCATAACCAGCATCTCAAACATGACAAGTATCAAGGCAAACCCCAATTCTTTCTGAATTTAGGTCTTGAATTATCTCGACTATTTCCTCAAAACTTGAGCACATTTCAGTACCTTTTCCGGCCATAGTTTCAAGTAAAATTTCAACATTTTTTGTTTTTTCAAGTATAACTTTAAGTGATTTTACAAGTTGATTTTTTGCTTCTAATCTTGTATAGGTTGTATAAAAACCTGGGTGCAAAACCAAGAATTTTGCCCCTATAAAGTTCATTTTTTCAATCTCTTTGACCAAAAAATCAATAGAAAAATTAGCTTTTAATGGATTGGCTAAATTTAAAATATAAGGAGCATGAACGACTATATCAGCAGGCGGAATTTGCTTAGAAAATTCAGCGACATACTGTTCAAATTTATAATTTTCAGGCTTGGTTCTCATTGTTGACTGAGGTGGACCTAAAAAAATCATTGCTGTATTTGCTTTATTTTTTAGAGAAATATCGATTGCACCAAAAAGGTAATCTGGTTTTTTGAAAGGTACATGTGATCCAATTTTTATCATTTGATTTTAACCTCGCTTAAAATTTCAGGTAATTTAAAACTGTAAATTTCGATGTTTTTAAATTTTTCTTGCAATAATTGGGCAATTTTATCAGTAAAAACTTGCTCAATAAGATGGGGAATTTCTAAAACTTTGATTTTATGATGATTGATCGTAAGTTGATCTGATCATTTGAGATCAGAAGTTATAACAAGATTGGCTTTTTGTTTTTTTGCCAAAAGACATGCTAAAATTCCGCCTGAACCTGGAAGAATTGCCACTTTTTTTGGCAAAAAATCTTGTGAAAAATTAGCTCGAAAAGTCGCTAAATTGCTATTTAGTGAAATTCTTTTTAAAATTTCTGAGACCTTTAAATTATTTTCAATTAAAATGTTAAAATCATCGATTTTTTTAGCACTGCTTGCATCTAGATCTCACTGGTTGGCGATTGAAAATGCTGTTTGGTTATCTGTTGAGTCAAAATTCGTGTGGAGCCCGAGGACACTAATTGAGTGTTTTTTTAGAAGGCTCGAAATTTTTTTCTTGTATGGCGAATTTTGAAATTCTTCCTTTTTTGTCGGATAAAAAAAGAAAGGATGATGTGAAACTATTAAATTATAATTATTTTTAATAGCAAAATCTAAAACACTTTGTGTAAGATCAATGCAAATAAGAACCTTAGAAATTTCAGAATCAAAAAAGAGATTTCAACCGCAATTATCTCAGACTTGACAGTTTTCTAAGGGAAATTTTTCAAGCAAAAAATCGCCAATTACTTTTGTTTTCATACTTTTTTAGTTAAAATCACGTAGTGACCATCTTTTTTGAGGGGTTCTTAATTTTTTAAGAATTTTACCCTCAATTTGACGAACTCGCTCCTTTGTAACGCGACGCATGGCCGCTAATTCTTCAAAACTATGAGCTTGATAAGGAACACCATTTTCATCAACCCCAACTCCATAACGGCGTTTGATAAAATCTTTTTCATCATAGTCAAGTGTTGACTCGATTATTTCAAGTAAAACTTTAGCTTTTTCTTCGCGCTCGGCGTATTCAGCTGGCGAAATTAAATTTTCATCTTTAATAAAATCAGAAAAAGAGCTATCTTCTTCTTTTCCAATTGCCTTATCTAGCGAAATCGGGTCAACATTTATTTTTTTAATATAACGAACTTTTTCGGCTGTAAATTCAGGTCCAAGACGCTGAGCAATTTCTTCGGCTGTTGGATTTAGCCCTTTTTCTTGCTGTAATTCTCGTTCAGCTTTGTTAATTTTATTAATAGTTTCGACCATATGAACCGGAATTCTAATTAGTCTTGCCTGATCAGCCACAGCTCTTGTGATTGCCTGACGAATTCATCAAGTTGCATAAGTTGAAAATTTAAATCCTTTAGTGTGGTCGTATTTTGAAACGGCCTTAATAATTCCTAAATTACCTTCAGAAATTAGGTCAATAAAATTTAGACCACGGTTTTTATAGCGTTTTGCACTGTTTACAACCAGTCGTAAATTACGTTTTATTAAGGTATCACGGGCTTTTTTACCGATTCGACCTTTAATTTGCATTTTACGAGCAAGTTCTTGTTCTTCTTCTTGACTTAATAATTTTCCATATTTTCCGATTCAACGCATGTATCATTTGATCATGTCATTTGTGTCTGTGAGTTTATTTCGGTAAACATCGTCACTGTAAACTTTAGGTTTGCGAAATTGGCTTGAATTTTCATCATTGATATAATCAAGATCATCAATGTCTTGGATTCTTAGTGATTCATCAACCGAGTGGCCAAATTCCATTTCGCTGCTATCATCTTGAGACAAGTCGTCAAAATCTTCTTGGTCATCCATTGTGTCTAGGCTCAAATCTTTGTCATCGTCTAGATTGTCAAGATTTTTCCTTGATTTATTTTTAGAATTTTTTTGACCAATTTGATCAGCAAAATCTGAACTTGAGACATCTTCAAGATCTTCTTTGTCCAATTCGTCGCTAATTATTTTTTTCTGCATTAAAATTTGAAAAAACTCGTCTAACTCGTCCTCTGAAACTGAAAGGTTTAAATTTTCGATATATTTATAAACATCTTCGTGACTTAAAAATACATTTTGAGCAGTTTTTTTCGAACTTTTTTTCGTTGCTTGCTTTTGTTTTTTTTCTAATTGTTCTTGTAACTTTTCAATAACAAACTGATAACGTGACTCGGGTGTGTTAGCTGATTCAGAAAGATTTTCAGAATTTTCTAGCTTTTGGTTATCTTCAAAAAGTTCTTTATTTTTGGAGGTTTTTTGCTCTTTTGCTGTTGTTTTTGCTTGTTTTGTCTTTTTTTTGGGTTTTTCTAATTTTTCTTGCTCAGACTCTAAAACCTCAATATTTGCGGTTTTAGATTTTGTGGTTGAAGAAACTTTAACTTTTGCTTTTAAAGTTTTATTGGTTGAGTTAATATTTTTTGATAATTGATTTAAAGTTTTGGTTCGAAATGCCTCGATACTTTTTAGAAAATCAGATTGATGCTTGGTTGTTTTAATAACATTAAAAAAATTCTCAATTTGTTCATATGAGTTTTTTCTTTTTTCATTAACAATAATTTTTTTTGAATTTTTAGTGTTCAAACTGTCAGAATCAACATTCAAATTTAAATTAGAATCTACTTGGACTTGCTCCTTTGTTTTTTTACGTGAAGTTTTTACCTTTTTTTCAACAGTTTTAGTTGCTGGCTTTGTAGATTTTTCAGAAAAACTATAAGCTTTTTGGGAATTTTTAGGTTCTTGTATTGCCAATTTATTACCAATTTTCATTATCGGCGCCCCCTTGAATTTCGTCGTTATACAAATCAATTACAAAATCATTTTTATTATTTTTTAAATGCTGATGTAAAATATCGTTATTTATTCTTCTTCTTCTTCTATTAATATTTTTAACATAGTATTTAACGTCATCTATTGTTTTTTCATGTACATTAAAATTTATAATGTCATGATCTGATATTTGTGAATATTCATCTAATAAATATTTTTTTAATAAAGCGCCTGCTTCATCAATTTTTTGTATAGTTTGCCTGCAAATTTCGGGATTTTTTCTATCGCTAAAATATAATTTGTCAACAAACCTATTATTAAGTGGATCTGAAAATTTAAAATTTAACCTTTTAAACTGATTAAATTTTTCCCGATCACCCTCAAGAAAATCCTTCAAAATAATTAAAAATAATTTTAACTCACCATATTGAAGTTGATACGCCTGGTTTTCATATTTATTCCTTTTATTTAGTTGTTTATCTTCATAAAGATCTCAATCTTTTTCAACTTCCCGATCAGATTTGGATGGATACTGAATTTGTTTTATTCAGCGAAAAGCACTTTTTTCAATACCTAAGTCCTCATTAATTTTTTTCAAAAAAACACCTAGTAATGGGCTATTTTGAGCATGCAAACTTTGTAAAAAC